>JAAZIO010000133.1 GCA_012800805.1 Clostridiales bacterium
AGCGACCACGCGGTAATCGAGCAGATTTCACAGACACGCTGGAGCTACTACATAACCTCAAGAGATGTGCTTTAAAATCAAATAAACATTAAGCATCGCAAAGGCGGTGCTTTTTTTATTTTTATTTATTTAAAGTTTTTTCGCAACGCTCAGACAATTTTACTCGTTAAGGATAAAGTAACTGCTGATACACATTCATTGATAACTTTTTTATCGTTAAAAATAAAAGTAATTGCTGATACCCAATCAATCATTTACTTATAATAAAAAATTAAATAAGTTGATAGTTATAATAATTTAACAATATAAAATTAAATAAGAACGATAGCTTACATAGTTTATTTATTGCAGTATTGCGGCTAACTTTTTACACGTTAAAGATAAAAGTAACTGCCGATACCCAATCAGACTGATAACTTATAATATTTTAACAATATAAAAAATAAATAAGATTGATAGCTTAACAATATAAAAGGTATTTGATTTTATTGCAGTATTGCGGGCAAAAGAACTTGAAATATCGTTTTTTGATGCTATAATTAAAAAAGTTAAATTAAGAGGGTGTTTATGAGCATTGACAAAACTTTAAAAATCAGACTGAAAGATTATCATGTTGAAGAAATAGCCCCAAAGGTTTATAAAATCAACGAATTCAACCTTTCAACCATGTTTGTTATCGTGGGTGAAAAGAGCGCCATGGTCATCGACTGCGGCACGGGAGTCGGCGATTTTAAAGCGGTTGTTGAAAGGCTTACCGAGGGCAAACCTTACAGCTTATACATAACACACGCCCATGTGGACCATGTCGGGGGTAGGGAACAGTTTGAAGAAATGCATATGAGCGAAAAGGATGTTCCCATTATCAAAGATGTAACTGTATCCTACCGCAAAAGCTATATCGATGTAATGCGCTACCTTATGGGATTTAAGGTTATAAGAAAGCGTGACGCCGTTATTAAAAAAGTGGAAAAGGAGCCGAAGCTGGTTTTTGTGAAAGAGGGCGATGTCATAGACCTGGGCGGGAAAATCATAAAGGTATTTGAAGTCCCGGGACACACGCTGGGCTCGCTTGCTTTTCTTGATGAAACGGACAGGATTATATTTACCGGCGACGACATCAACCCCAACACGCTTTTATTTTTAAAGCATTCCACAACGGTTGAGGAGCTTTATGAAACGCTGCTTAAGATAAAAAACATCGAAGGTTACGATACAATCTGGGCTTCGCATCTATCCGCTCCCGTTTCAAAAGAGGTATTCGAAAACGGCATTAAGTGCGCAGAGAAAATATCAAAGAGAAGAAACGGTTTTCCGATGATAGCTATGACGGGATACAACAAGTATGTCATAATACATCTGTCCCACCGCCGCAGAAAGAAGAAAATTAAATAGATATTAAAGGTCAAAGAAAAGTTTTATATAAAAGCAATACGCAATATTTAATGCTATATTATCGTCGCCTTACGCCGAACGCTTATATAAACAACGCTTTACCCGCAATAAAAGCTTAGTTTAAAGCACTAAGAGGGGTAGTGACATTTATGACGGGGGGCTAGTGACATAATAAAAAATATAGAAACTACGCTTTATGATTAATAAATTGCTTTTATAAAACCGCTAAAGACGCTACAATGTCATAATCTTAATATATAAATAAAAAACGAAACCGCTAAGGTTTCGTTTTTTTATTGCTTTATTAAAATTTCTAAGCAATCATAAACAGTTTGAAATTATATTCCTCAACAGGTTTGAAATTTTACTCCTCTATTATTCGGCATTTTCTATATTCACATCGGTTGCCATATCAAATAAATCCTTAATATCTAATCCTTTGGGAAGATAAATCGTTTCCGTGCGGTAAACGACTTTTCTTTATTCTTAAACATTGTTGTTTTTGTTGTTCATTCTGCACCACCTTTTTTATCAATAAGCGGGTAAGTTATCAATAAGCGGGTAAGACTGTTAATTAATTAAATTATACCCGCAAGGTTGAACGAAAGGAATAGGGTGCTCATTAAAGATGACACCAGCGATACGACGGTAATTTGGGTGTTGATTGAAGGCCCCGCTGTGTCTTTAAAGGGATCGCCCACGGTATCGCCGACAACAGCCGACTTGTGAGCGGGGCTGCCTTTACCGCCTTCGTTTCCTGCTTCAACATATTTTTTGGAGTTGTCCCAAAGCCCGCCCGCATTGGACATAAAGAGCGCCAGCAAAAGCCCGCTTATGATATTGCCTAGCAAAAAGCCGCCTATTGCGGCAACGCCGCCTATAAAGCCAACGACAATCGTTGCGACGATAGCCGTAAGGCCAGCAGGTATCAGCTCTTTCAGGGCGCCTTTTGTCGCAATAGCTATGCACTTGTCATACTCGGGGTTGGCTTTGCCCTCCTTAAGCCCGGGTATTGTGTTGAACTGGCGGTGGATTTCCGAAACCATTCTTTGAGCGTTCTTGTCAACGCCAAGCATCAAAATTGCCGAGAAGACCGCAGGTATGGCGGCGCCTATTATAATTCCAAAGAACACGACGGGGTCTAAAATGTCAAATCCCGCAAGGTAATTTGCCCCATATCCCATTTGCATGGCGCTTTCGTTTACTTCGCTTCTGAACGCGCCGAGGAGGGCGATTACCGTAAGCCCCGCGGCGCCGATTGCAAAGCCTTTGGTGATGGCTTTAACGGTGTTGCCCGCGCTGTCGAGCTCGTCTGTTCTTTTCAGCACCTCGTCGCCAAGCCCGCCCATTTCCGCAAGGCCTCTAGCGTTATCGACGATGGGGCCGTATGCGTCGTTAGCCACAATCATTCCGACGATTGAAAGCATTCCGACTGCCGCCATGGATATGCCAAACATTCCAAAGTCTGTTCCCATGCCAAACGCCGCGCCAATTGGTTCGCAAATCTTGTATGCGGCAAGGGCGGAGACCGCTATGCCTATCATTGCGGGAAGCACGCTGATAAATGAATAAGATATGCCGGAAAGTATCGTAAACGCGGGCCCCGAGCGTGAGGCTTTGGCAACATTCTTGACGGGGCTTTTTGAGTCGTCGGTGAAATAGTCGGTTACAAGGCCAATTATCGCTCCGACGGCAAGTCCTATTATGCTTGCGCCGTAAACTCTCCAATACATATCCTCGTTAAAGAATATTGCGGTGCAAACCGTGGTGAGGGCGGCAAATATTGCCATTGTTAGATACGAGCTGATATTAAGCGCGAAGGTGGGGTTGTCTTTTTTGCCCATGCGCGCGGTAATGACGCCGATGATTGAAGAAAACAGACCGATTGCCGCAAAGGCAAAAGCTATGGGGATGAATTTTGTGCCAAACTGCATATCAAGCGCAGACGCCATAACGATTGCGGCGGCCAGGGAAGCCACGTTGGAGTCAAAAAGGTCCGCGCCCATGCCCGCGACATCGCCCACGTTGTCGCCTACATTATCCGCTATAACGGCGGGGTTTCTCGGGTCATCTTCGGGAATTCCAAGCTCCACTTTGCCCGTAAGGTCCGCCGCTATGTCGGCCGTTTTTGTGAATATTCCTCCGCCCGCTTTCGCAAAGAGGGCAAGAGAGCTGGCGCCGAACGAAAAGCCCAAAAGCAGAGTGGCGTCTCCGAATATCCAAAAGATTGCGGCAACGCCAATAAGGCTTGAGCCTACAACCGCCATACCCATGACCGCGCCGCCTCTAAAGCCCGCCATGAAAGCGCTCTTTATACCCTCGGCCGCGGCTTCAGCCGACTTTTTGTTGGCAATGGTCGCAATCTGTATGCCGATGTAACCCGCAAGCGCCGAAAAAACCGTGCCCGCTATGTATGTCAGCATCATGTAGAGATTGGTAAGCGGGTCTCCCTGCCAGATGGGTTTTGGCAAAAAGAGCAGTATCAATACGGACGCGACGGCAACAAAAATGGCTAGAACATAATACTCGCGCTTGATAAACTCATTTGCGCCGGCTCTTATGAGCGACGAAATCTTTTCGATTATGCTGTTGGATGAGGGCCGCTTTTTTACCCAAGCGAAAAACCATGCGGCAACACCGAAAGCCAGAGCGGCAACGATAATCGAACATAGCAGAGCAATTTCATGTGGTTCCATAACCTCCTCCTATATACGGCAGAAAACCGTTACTTACCTTTAAGCCCTATCTATTGTATTTTTACCGCTTGTAAATGTGACAACAAGTAATCTCTTTAGTGTTAAATGGAAAAACCAGTAAAAAGTTTTAGCTGACTTCATTATAAATCAATAACATTAAGCGGTCAATAAGCAGTTTTAAAGATTAATGGGGAAAAAAGTTATAAAAAAAGGCGGCAGCGCCGCCTTTTAATCTTTTTATCCGTTGGTTTCGTTTTCAGCCGGGGGAGATTGTTCAAGCTTCTTTGTGATTTTCTCAAGCAGTTTGGGATTTCTAAGCCTTGAGAGCGAAAGGACAAGCGCCGCAAATATCGGGATATCGATTGCGGCGATAACCATCATAACCTTGCCCATCTGCCAGGTTATCTTTTGCGGCATTCCGAACATCTCGGGGATATTGAGATTGGGGAAATTTGCCACAAAGCAGAGAGCGAACGCGACCATCATGGCTGCATAAAGAATAAATCTTAATATATTGAAAGGATAGCACACTTTGCCGAGATACAAAAAGCTTGCAAAGGCGGTAAGGATAAAATACATCGCTCTGATATCGGCGGCGGGGAAGGTGTATCTGCTGGACGCGAAAACAACCGCCATAACGCTGAACACTACAGTTAAAGACCCCGGCAGGGCGTTTGACATAACCTTTAAAAGAAACCGTCCCTGTATGCGTTCCCTGTTGGGCTCAAGGGCAAGCAGGAACGAGGGAATGCCGATAGTCATCGCGCCGATTATCGTCATGTCGGTGGGGGCGAAGGGGAGTTCCGCCGGTATGAACATAAAGAGGAAAGCAAACAGGAAACTGTATATGGTTTTAACGATAAAGAGGGACGCCGAGCGCTCAAGGTTGTTTATGCTCCTTCTGCCTTCTGCTACAACTTTAGGCATTGAGGCAAAGTTTGAGTCCAAAAGAACAAGGGAGGAAACATTCTTTGCCGCGTCGCTTCCCGAAGCCATGGCAACCGAGCAATCCGCCTCTTTTAGGGCAAGAACATCGTTTACGCCGTCGCCCGTCATAGCTACGGTGTGTTTGTTTCTCTTTAGAGCCTTGACAAGCATAAGTTTTTGGTCGGGCGTGACTCTTCCGAAAATTGTGTATTTTTCCGCGGCGGCCATAACTTCCTCTTCGGTTTTCAAGGTGGAAAGGTCAATATAGTTGTCGGCGTCCTCAAGCCCCGCTCTTTTTGCCACGCTTTTTACCGTCACGGGATTGTCGCCCGAAATTACTTTTATCGTAACTCCTTGCTCTTTGAAAAATCTTAGTGTGTCGGGCGCTTCGGCCCTGATTTTGTCCGTTATTAAAATATAGCCTAAAAATTGCGCCGGGGGCAGGTTCTTGTCGGACAGCTCTTTGTTTGTTTTTGCAAGAGCAAGCACTCTGTTGCCGTTTTCGGCGAATTTCTTTATATGTTCTTTCTGACTCTCGGTAAGCTCTCCAAAGACAAACTCGGGCGCGCCAAGAACATAGCCCGCGTCGTCAAAGACGGCGCCGCTCCACTTTCTTGCGGAAGAAAAAGGGATTATGGATTTCGCGCTAGCGCTTTTTTCGATATCTTTAAGGTATTCCCTGATTGCCTGAGCCGTAGCGTTGTCGTCTTTAACCGCGCTGTCCAAATTTTTTAAAATACGCTTGAATTCTTCTATCAAAACGCCCTCGGGCAGCATATCCACAACCTGCATGCTTCCTTCAGTTATCGTTCCCGTTTTGTCCAGGCACAGCACATCGACTCTCGCCAGCGTTTCGACGCAGTAAAGGTCCTGCGCCAGCGTTTTATGCCTTGACAGCCTTATAACCGATATGCAAAACACGGTGGAGGATAGAGCGACCAAGCCCGATGGTATCATTCCTATCATCGTGCCGATTGTGGTTATAACCGTCTGTCCCAGTTTGTCGTTGTCGCCCCAGCCTAATAGCTTTACCAGGTTGTCGCCCTTAAGGGGCGTAACCTGAAGGTCGGATTGGGCGAAATACTTCATGCAGAACAGGGCGATGCCAAGGGGGAGAATGATAAACGCCATGAACTTGACTATGCTGTTTAGCGAGCGGAGGATTTCGGAGTTTGGCTTTTTAAGGTATTTGGCGCCCGCAGAAATCTTTGTGGCGTAGTTGTCTTTTCCTATATGAATAACCTTTGTCAGTGCTTTTCCCGATACGATATAGCTTCCCGACATTACCTCGTCGCCGACGTTTTTGACGATTGCGTCCGGCTCGCCCGTAATTTGCGACTCGTTTACTTCTATGCAGCCCTCAATCACCACGCCGTCGGCGCAGACCTGGTCGCCGGCAGCAAGCTGAACCGTTTCGTGAAGCAAAATCTCGGAGACCGAAATCTCAAGCGGCTTGCCGTCTCTTATGGCAATGACGCGGGGAGCGGAAATTAAAGAGAGTTTGTCAATTGTCTTTTTTGCCCTGAGCTCCTGTATTATGCCGATAAGCATATTTATAATAACAAGGCCCATGAAGCCGAATTGCGTATAACCTGAAATATTCTGAGGAATAAAGAAGAAAAGAATGAGCGCCAAGGCGAAAAACAGGAAGTTGAAAAAAGTGAAAATGTTTGTTTTTAAAATCTCGCCTACGCTTTTGGTTTTGATGTTTTGGTCGCCGTTTATAAGATTTTTTTGCAGTCTTAATTCAATCTCTTCCTGCGTAAGCCCCTTTAGAGGGTCATGCGGTTCGTTGATGTCGTAGGTTATAGTTGCTCCGCCGGAGAGGTTTATGTTTACGGGTTGTTCGGTTTCTTTTGATTTTTTAAACAATTTCATTTTTTTTGGGCTTAACTATAGATATATTATCTTATAATAAGCAATTTTAATAATATCATAAAAAAAACCGCATGCGCAATTTATTATAGAGCTTTTTAACAACTTTATTTTGTGAAATTTTATAAAAGTGTCGATTTTTTTTCGTATTTTGCGCTTTTGCTCTTATTTGAGGTTTTAATTATAATCGCGGTTTACCCCTCATAACTTAATAAAGAGGTATATGTGCCGTGAAAAAAACAGTTATCTTTACCGCATTGATTTTGACCCTTGCTTTGTCCGTTTTTGCCTTTGCGGCGTGCAACAAAGACAAGGATAACGAGAACAAGTATAAAGATTATTGCTTTATAGAAAAAGAGCTGTATGTCGCAGAAAGCGACAATTTCTTCATTGAGCTGTCGCTTGTTGCGGCTGAATCCCCGTTCATTGCCGACGGCAAAGCGGGCGAGCTTAAAGAGTTCATGGAACTTACCGTCTATGGCAAAGGGCTAAAAGACGGAGCGCGTTTTAGGTTTAAGTCGGAACCCGATAATATCCTTGGGACGCTCAAAACATCGCTAAGACGCGGGGACTTTACGGCAAAGTTTGAGAGCGCAATAAAACTTGCAGACGGCCTTGCGCTTGAGATTGAAGTCGGCGAAAATCATTTTGAGGAATTTGCCCTCACGAACGCAATGAGCGGCAGCATAGGATACTCCGCCGCCGTGGAAAAGGCAAGAGAGCATTTCGCCCAACGCTTTGAAAAGGAAAAGGCCGAAAACGGCGATGCCCAAAGGGAAATATACTTTAGAATTGCCCGCGACCCGCACATGAGAGGAGCATACTATTACTTTGTGTCGTTTATCGGCAGCGGGGCTGATTTCTGGTCGGCGCTTATCGACCCCTCGGACGGAACCGTAATAAGCAGTAACTGATAGACAAAATAGCTTAAATTACCTATTTTTACGTTTAATTAGCGTATATTCCGCATAATTTCTCATTGCATTGACAATTGTTATATGATAGAATATCCTTGCTTTAGGAGGGATTATGAATAAAGGTGAATTTATAAGAGAACTTGCCGCTAGATCGGGCTTATCTTTGAAGGATACCGCAAAAGTATTTGAAAGCATGGTCGACCTTATCACCGATACGCTAAAGTCGGGCGATAAAATCCAAATCGCAGGCTTCGGCACCTTTGAGCTGAAGCGCAGAGAAGGCAGAGCGGGCGTCAACCCCGCGACGGGGCAGAAAGTAAACATTCCCGCCA
>JAAZIO010000134.1 GCA_012800805.1 Clostridiales bacterium
TAAATTAATTTTGCCAAACTTTAAACTTAATATTTCGTTAAATATCATAAATTAAAAAACGCCTTTAAGGCGTTGTATAAAACAATAGCTACCAAATAGGGGGAAGCATATATATAAGGCCGCCCAAAAATCCCGCGATAAATATAACGACAATGCTATTGATTTTGAACCTTTTCAATATCAAATAGCTTATTATCGCAATGCCGAGGGACGTGACATTAAGCGTCATGTTTCCTGCTATGTCATTTGTTCCGACAATGGCAAGCAAAATAATCGATATGCCGGCGGATGATATAAGACCCGTTACGGCAGGCTTTACGCCCATCAGCGCGCCCTGAACGGGGCGGAGCTTGCCGAACTTGGTGAACAGAACTGCAAGTATCATGACAATGATAAACGGCGCCAGCATTACGGAAAAGGTTGTTATCACCCCGCCTAAAACGCCGCCCATCTTCATGCCGATATAGGTTGCGGAGTTTATTCCAAACGGGCCCGGCGTCATCTCGGAAAGCGTGACGATGTCGCTGAACTCCGCCATACTTAGCCAGTTTTTCTCATTTACCACAATCGACTGCACCAAAGGAAGGGATGCGTGTCCGCCGCCTATGCTGAACAGGCCGATTTTAAAGTATGTCAAAAACAAATCAAGATATATCACTTGCCCATCCCCTTTTTAGGCGCTTTTTTCATAAGAGAGTCATAGCTTAGCATTTTTATGTCGGGAGCTTTTCCAATCTTTTCCTCTTCGGTCTTTCCTTTCTTTTTGTTGCAATAAAGCTTTGAGTATAAAAACGCTATGCCTATAACAACTGCAACCAGGATAATGTAAATGACGCTGAAAGAAAAAAAGAACGAGGCGATAAAAGCGGCGCACATCAAAACAATTGCGAATATCTTGCTTTTCCCAAGCGCCGTATCGGAAATCATTTTAACGACAAAATCCAGTATTACGGCGGATACGCCTGCCTGCATTCCATACATAATCTGCCTTACGATTTCCATTGAGATTATGGCGTTGTATAAATAAAAAGCCGCGGTGATAATTAAAAAAGGCGGAAGGACAGAGGCGAAAGCGCATACGACGGCTCCAAGCACCCCCGCGATTTTAAAACCGATAACCATCGCCGTGTTGCCGGCTATGGTTCCCGGGGAGGACTGGGCTATGGCGATATAGTTTTGCATATCGGCGTCGTCTATCCAGCGCAGGTTTTCAACATAAGTCCTTCTCATCATCGGGAGAACCACAAAACCTCCCCCGAAAGCCACAGCGCTGATTGCGAATGTAGAAACGAACAGCTTTAAAAGCTTTTCAAGGTATGTCATTTCGCTTAAGTTTTTAAACGAGCCGAACTTCTTTTTACTCATATATCTTTATTTTACATATTTCGCTAAAAAAAACAATCAAAGAGTTTAAAAAAGCGGGCTTATGCCCGCTTTTAATGATTTTACTTGACTATTTAAAATTTAGCCGATTTTGCGCCCTTGTATCTTTCAGAACCGACTACGGTAACGGTAACTTCGCCCGTTTGTTCGTCTTTAGTGACGGATACGGAAAGATACTTTTTATAAGGATTGCTTTCGTCAAGCAGGTTAACGCCGTCAAGGGTGAAAGACACAATATATACGGCCTTTCCTTCGGCGTCCGTTGTTTCGTCAAGGCCGATTTCGCCGCCTACAATGCTCTTTGAAAGGACGGTCGTTAAATATTCGGCA
>JAAZIO010000015.1 GCA_012800805.1 Clostridiales bacterium
AACCGTTGACATTCTAAAGACGGGATGCGCCGCCTCGTATACCAAAGCTTCCTTTATTTCCTTAGGTTTAACTATCCTTACGCTTGCGCCAAAGCCTGAAACGATGTTTCTTACGCTGTCTGAGAATATCTCAGCCTGGTTTGTTCTTCTGCGCTCTAAAGCAAGCCTTTCTTTCTCCAGCTCAATTCTCCTGCTTCTCTCTTCCTCGTCCCTTGCTTTTTCACTGTAATATGCCTCAAGGCAGCGCGCTATGGCTGCTTTTATCCTGTTTTTGTCGACATCCCGTAGCCTTTCGTTTCGTGGCTTTACATAGCGGCTCTTGCTCTTTTCAAGGAAGCTGTCAAGCACATCGAAAGGCTCAATTTCCTCGGGTTCAGGCTCGGGCTTTTCAATCTCCTGTTCTTTTATGATTTCTTCTGTTTCGGTCTTAATCCGCTCTTCTATTTCTATTTCCGGCGGAGCCTGCTTTTCAACCTCTTCGTCTATCTCTTTTGTTTCCGCCTCTTCGGTTTCGATTTTCTCGTCGGTCTCCCACTCGTCTTTGGGCTGCTTTTTGTCTAATTCCTCAAGCTTGTCAAAGTCAATAAAGTCGCCTTCTGGGATTTTTGCGTCCTGAGAGACGTCGTGGTCGTATAAAGTCTCAAAGATGAGCGAGTTTAACGCCACCATCTCTTTAAGCTGGGTAATCTGCTCGTTTTCGATGCTAAGGTCCTGCACCTCGTCGGTAGTCGAAAAGCCCGCCGACATCTCATATGTTTCAACAAACTGCCAAAGGGACAGCGCCTTTTTAAAGTCGGGATTTTTTAAAATTACGTTTGTTCTGGTAATCGGAGGACGGACAAGAGCGGCGTTCCTCATTTGCTTGGCAAATGGGGAGCCCAGAAAGTCTGATATGATTTTATCTATTCTGGCGACACGCTCAATTTTTGATAGCGTAGCGGGGTCAAGGTTCAAAACCTCGTCAAAGCTAAGCTGGGCAAGATATTCGGTTCTGTAGCTTACCTTTTTAGCGGGCAGGTTGAACCTGGCCTCGACATCAAGCTGAACAACGTCTTGAGCTGACGACGCTTTCTTTATTTTATCGTAACGCATGGTTACGAAGTCTTTTAGCTTCAATAAAAGGGTATAAATAAAGCGGTTTTCGTAAATTTCAAAGGTTTCTTCTTTGGTTACATTTAAAATTTTGCTGGGAGTTACGCTTCCGTCTTTCCCTACCGCCGCGATAAAGTTTGTGTGCTGGGCAAGGTGCTTTACGGATTCGGTGGATATGCTTCGAGCCAGCGAAATATCTACTATATCTTCTTCTTGAACTATGAATTTTCTAGGGTTTCTTACTATGTTGTCAAGGCTTGGCAGAGCGTCTTCTATGGTGTCAATCCAGTCAATGCTGATATCTTGAATTAAGCGTTTTTTTGTAAGCCTTATGTTGGACGCCCCTTGAGCAACCTTTTGCTTGTACTGCTCATAGAACGCCTCGTCTTTTAAGACGGACACAATCCGCTTGGCATATTCTATATATTTTCTCTTTATGTCCGTCATAAATAATCCTTAGAAGAGTTTCTTCAACCTTTGCAGATACTCTTTGCACTCACCCATACTGTTTTCGCCGAACAGCTCGGAAAGATAAAGTATCAGTCCGTCGATTTCGTCACGGATGTAGGAAAGGTTTAACGATTCGAATTTTCTAAGTATCTTGTTGCAAAGAACATAATCAAGTCCGTCCAGCTCGGTGCCGCCGCAGCCGACATATGCGGGAACGAACTCTTTAAGCTGCTTTACGATACGGTTACCAAACGCAAGACGGAAGTGTTTTATAACATAGTCGTCAAGCACTTCGATTTTTTCCAAACTCTCTTGCGAAACCTTGTGCTCTTCCTGCGCCTTTTTGAAGAGGCTTTCAAGATGTTCAAAGCTGAGATTAAGCTTTTCGGTATAGGGCGCGTCAAAAGGAATACCCTTGGTGTTTATGTTAATCGGTATCGCGCGGTCATAAACTTTATCGGATATGGCAAAAGTCGAGTCGTCGTTGTTCGCCGTTCCGATAAACCACATGTTTTGCGGAAGCTTGAATCTGCCCTTTTCTATGTGCTTTGGGTCGCTGGGCCATCCGCTGGGAACAAGGTCGATAACCCACTCATCTCTTGACGGCATTTCGAGAATGGAGAGCATTTCCGCAAAGTAATACTCAACGCGCGCTATGTTCATTTCGTCAAGGACGGTAAGGTAAACATTTTTGTTCCAGGTTGCCTCATACATCTTCTTTAACACTTCGGTTTCGTTAAAGCGCTTTGTAAATTCGTTGAAATATCCGAAAAGCTCTGTTCTGTCGCGCCATGACGGCTGAACGGAAGCGATAGTCGCGGGGTTTTGCAAAAACTGCCCCATAGCGTGCGGCAGCGAGGTTTTACCTGTACCGGATATACCTTGAAGAATTAAGAGTCTTGTAGTCGACATGCCCGCGATAAAAAGCCTTATGATTTTCGGCTCATAATAAAGCCTCAGCCTTGAGCAGGCAAAGTTGCGGAACATATCGCAAATTCCCTCAAGCGTTATTTCGTTGTTGTATTCGGGTTCTATGTAATTCTCGTATTGCCTGTCAATTTCGGTAAGCTTATAAAACCTTGACTCGCCTTCTTTAACCTGAGCGCTTTCCTCTCCCACGCCCTCTTCGCCCTCGTCAAGGCTTTGGTTTCCGACGTCGCTGACTCTTAAGGCAAGTATTCTGTCTTTTTCGGCGGTCAGCTTTACGATTTGCTTTTTCAAATTGGCGCACTCCTCCACAAGGTCTTGCGGAAGAACGCTTTTCCTTCTTATTCTTATAGCCTTTCTAAGGAAGAAAATCAGAAACCATAAACAAGCGACCAACACCGCCGCTATCAAAAATATGAAAATGGAAGCAACCGCCCACTCTCCGGCGCCGAATCCCGCGGTGGACGTCCTTAGCGCCTCGTTGTATTCTTTAACATTGAATATGCCGATAATTCCCCAAAAAATTCTGCCGATGCCTTGCTCATAAAAAGCACCCAAAAAATCCCGCAGGAAACGGAATACCGCATTAATATTCATAAACTACCCCCAAATGCGCGATTAAATCAATCGCTTATCTCGCCGTCGTTTTTTTGCGGTTCGTCTTGGGGTTTTATGTCTGAAAGCTGTTTTTTGCGTTGTATCTCTTCCAAAAGCCTGCTTAGTTCTTCCTCGGAAAGACTTTCGATATTTTTTGAGGCGTTTGCCGCCGCGGCCTTGTCAAGCTTGATTTGAATGACGGCGCGCACGAAGAAGAACACATAAATAATAAAGATAACGATAAGCGGAAGAACAATGCTTACAAAGTAAACGGTTGAGTCGGTTTGAAGCGTGTTTATGGCAGAACCTATGCCTTTCATTTTGGAGCCTTTATAAACGCCAACAATGCTGGATATTCCAACCTCGTCGGTGTATTGGCCCTCTATTCTCTCGTTGTCGCCTTTTGTGTAAAACCTTATCGCACCCGGAGAATTGCTGTCATTGCCCGCTATCGCGACGATTCTGTGCGTGTTGTAAGCCGCCTTGCCGCCGGGAAGATAAAATTTGTAGGTGATGACGTCGCCGACCTTTAAATCCGTTCCGTCGCCCTTATAAATTTTAGTAAAAATAAGGTCGCCTTCTTCAAATTCCGGAGCCATCGAGTTGGAAAGAACGGGCATCAGCGCGTAGCCGAACATGCTCGCCACTCCGTCCCTTTCCTTGGTTCTTGTGATGGTTACGATAGACACAAGCAGCGTAAAAATCACGATGATTATGCCTAAGATATTTCCGACCCATGTTAGTGCTTTTCGTAGCTTTTGCTGCCTTAAAGTCAGTTCTTTGTTTTCAGACATATTAACCCACTTTTGCCCCGTATCTCATGCTTATTGCCATATTAACGGGTAACCCGCTTGGACCGTGGCTTTAATTTTTGCAAGACATGCTTATTGCCCTTTAACGCCGCATGGCGCTTACCTGCACATAAATATACAACTATATATTATTATAGGCGGTACCCTTTGTCAATATCAAATAATTGCCACTGCCGCCCACAATAAATATACAATCTGACATTTAATTTTATTGAATAATTAATTAATTTTTTTATTCACGCCGCTTTCTGACTTTTATAAAGCAAAGAATGTATAAAAATAAAGACTTTTTAGTTTTTCATGGAAATAAAAAAGCGGACTATCGTCCGCTTATATTAATTAT
>JAAZIO010000135.1 GCA_012800805.1 Clostridiales bacterium
AGGGCGCAAAAATTGCCGTTTATATATCCTCCGCAATTACGGCATCCGCCATGATAGCGGCAATCGAGAGCCTGTTTTACAACTTTTTGGGCTTGCCTTTGATGGGCCTTTTGTTTGCTTTAATTGGCGCTGTTATCGTAGCGTTTGGAATGGATAAGGTAAAACTAATAAATTTCATTATGGTGCCCGCTATCGTTGTCCTGATTGTTTTAATTTTCGTAAAAAAAGGAAACTACGGCGCTAGCGGCGGCTTTTCAATTTTTCCACCTATAAGCTACGCCGCCTTAAACATTCTGCTTGCGGGGTTTATCCTATCGGAAGAAGGAAAGCGCTCCTCGGAAAAGGAAATCGCGCTTTCGTCATTTATTGCGGGTGTGTTTCTTGCTGTAATGCTTTATCTGCTTCGCTGCGTGGTCGATGGCGAACAAGGCAATATGCCCGTGCTTTCTTCCGCTCAGCAAAGCGGCTTAAAGTGGGGCGCGGTGGCGCTCATATTCCTTGCCGTGTTCACGACTTTGCTCTCGGCTCTTAAAATGCTTAATGATGTATCTGAAAAAATCAACGCTTTTTTAAACATAAAGGGCAAGGCGCCAAATGTGCTCCTTACCCTCATTCTTTCATACCCTTTAAGCCTTTTCGGCTTTGGAAATTTGGTCGACTTCGGTTATCCTGCGGTAAGCGCAATGGGAATCGCACTTATCGTATTTACCTTAGTCAACCTGTTTGCGAAAAACTGCGAAAAGTTAAGCGCTACTCCTCTTCCCCGTCGCCGTCGGCCTCGTCAGTCTCCTCCCGGGAAAAAACGGTTTTGTAAATCTTTGAAACCTCGCCGCTGTCCTCCCCCTTTATCAGATGATAATAAGGGTCGTCCGAAAAGTCGCGCTCAAGCGTAAATTCACCGCCAAGTTCTTCAACCGCGTTCCTTATTTCCATAAACTCGCTGTAGTTTAGCTCATTTTCTTCCGCAAACGATTTGAGCACATCGATTGCCGCAGGATTGCCGTAGCTTCCAAGCAGTCTCGCAAACAGCGGAACATCCTCGCCGCGGTAAAGATATGTTACAAGCCACATATATACTTCCTTTCTCCCCTTATAGTTTGAAAGGATTTCTAAAAGCATCTGCTGGGATTCGCCGCTTGTCTGGTAAAGTCTTTCTATCATTTGGTCGACGATATCTTCGGCGTTTTCGCATAGATACTCATACGCCTCAATCCTTTTAAAGTATGGGGCGTCCTCGTCGCAGACTGTGTCTATCATCTTAAGTTTTTCTTCTTTTGTCGGCTCAATGTATGTCGTCTCGTCAGTCATCAAACAGCACCTTCCTGTATCTTTTTAGCGTAGTGGAGTTAACTCCAAAGCGCTCGGTTATGTCGCGGATGTCTTCCTTTGTGAAAATATCAATCCTTTCAAAAAGCGCGACAGCAATCGTCTTTGCGGATTTTAGTTTTGAAACTTCCTCAAGCGTTGCCTTTCCAAAGTAAATCTCTCCGCCTTTTTTGACCATAGTTTTTTGCATAAGCTTATCTAAATTTTTAAGCTCCTCTTGATATTGGTCTGAGCCGTAAACCATCTCGGTTATCATATACGCCACTGTATCGAATATAACCTGAGGGAAGTCTGAGCCATAGTATGGCAGGGCGTAGTTTATCTCAAGGTATTGGTTTTCCAAAACCGCCGAAATTTCAAGACTGCCTTTTCTTTTAAGCAGGCATCTTATCATCTCGCAAAAGACGGGAATTTTCAAATTAGGACAAAGCAGTCCGTAGCGAAGCAGCGCCTCCGCTTCGACGCAAAAAATCTCGTCAAGCTTTTCGACAAGTTTCATGCCAAGCGGCACATTGCCCGTCTTAAACGCCCACCTTATATACTTTGTTATCCTACTGTCGTATTTTATCGCCTTTTTGCGCTCCTTTTTAGATGCGTCCGTAAATTCCTTTAAAACCCTGTGGCGCTCCATCGCCTCAAGAATCGGAATATCGACGGAATAATGCACGCTGTCGGGGCCTAACTTAAAGAGGTTTAAAAAGTATTCCGCCGCCTCAAATGTTCTATAAAGCTCTTTAAGTTTTCTTATACTTATTATTGCGCCCTTTTTGTCGCCCGTATTGTATTTGGCCTGCGCAAGCCAAAGCATGGTCTGAGGATGATAGCTGTATTTTGATATGAACTTTTCGGAATACTTTATTATCTCCTCGTGCCTTGCAAAGTTTACAAGAATCGGCAGCAAAACGGAGATATCTTCAAAGCTGTCGTATTCTTTTTCAAGCAGTTCGTTTAAAAGAGCTTGCGCCTCGGCGTCCTTTCCGCCAAGCATGTAGGCGGTAATAAGCGTGCATTTAACGCCAAGAGAGGTTTCCTCTCCGCTCTTTAAAATTTCGGAGCCGGCTGAAATAACCCTGTCGATATCCTCTTTGAGCATATAGTTGACAAGAAGAAGATGGTCCGCCTGCGCCTTCAGCGGCATTCCCGTCTTAAACTGTTTTAAAATTCTTATGGACTCGGCATACATCTTGTTTCTTGTAAGCTGATGTGCCTTTTCAAGCTCTTTTGCGTAGTATTCCTTAGTTCTCGGATAAACCAGCTCAAAGCCTTCCTCTTCGTAGCCGAAGGGGTCAAACTCTTCCACCATCTCGATTCCGAACTCGTCAAAACCTCTTTCCGATATCAGAGAAACATAATACGAAGCGGTATCGAATTCGCCAAGCTGGGCGAAATTCATCGCGAGCAAAACAAAAAACCTTTCCTTTTCCAAAGGGTCTTTGACATAAGGAAGGGTTCTGAAAGCCGTCTCGTTTGAAAAATCGTAGGAATTGATGTCAGCGTAAACGGAAGCGAGCAAAAAATTCGCCTCCGTGTTTGCGGGATTAATCTCTATTGCCCGATTTAAATATTTAATTGCTTTTTCGGTATTGGATTTGGCGAGCGCTTTTACGGCAAGGTCCAGGTTTTCGCGCTCGCTCAAATTGAAATTATATACGGTCATTATTTTTTCTTTTTCTTTTTAGGATTTTGGAAAGCCGCTTTCTTCTCACTCTTTTTCTTGTTTTTGGACGCGCCCGAATTTTGAGTGTATGTGACCGCTTTCTTCGCCTGCTGCGTCGCTCCCTGCTCGTGAATAAACACGCACTTAAGGTAGGAGCTGTGACCGACGCCCGTCCAGAGCATTGCCCAAACGGGGACTCCGAACATCGCCACTATAAAGATTATGAGGGCGGTAAAGAAAATGTTTGAGCTAAAGAGCGCAAGAAGCAATATCGGAAGAGCGGTAAGCAGTCCGACCAAAGCAAACGGCAGGAATTTGTTTACGGCAAGGACAAGGCTGTCGCATAAAAGCTGTTTGAAGCTTAGTTTATATGACGGGATAAGCGTCATCATGACCATGCAGTATAATAAAATAACCGCGCCGAATATAAAGGTGAGAATGCAGGCGCACCAGCTCCCCGCACTCGCAAGGCCAATCTGCGTTTGCTTTAGGTGATAAAGAAGGGCGACCGCCATTGCCAGCGCCGCTCCCGAACCCGCCATAACGGGAAGAACCATTTTCGGCCAGTAAAGCTTGATTCCGTTAAAGAACGGTTTTGCAACTATCTTCATCGGCTCATTCCATATCGCTTTTTTTGCGACGTTGAATAAACCCGCAATTCCGAATGAAAGAATGAATATCGCGGGTATGCAATAGTAAAAGAACATCTGCCAGCCGTTGTATACCGCAATCTGAGTAGCGGTAAGGTCGGCGGCGTTACCGGGATATCCCACGCCGAGGTTGCCTAAAAAGTTGAGGTTTTCGGGCATAAAAGTGCGTTGAATCGCGTTAAACCCGTAGAAAATCAAAACCAAAAAAGGCAGAAGA
>JAAZIO010000136.1 GCA_012800805.1 Clostridiales bacterium
CCCGTTTTATTTTTGACGTTGACCATAGATAACCGAAAAGGTATAATATAAAAAAACATCCGATACAAAACTACGGAGGAGTTATGAGCACACTGTCAGCGCCCACCCCTCACAACAGCGCAAAGGTAGGGGACTTTGCAAAAACCGTTCTTATGCCGGGCGACCCCTTAAGAGCAAAGTTTATAGCCGAAAATTTTCTTGAGGGCGCAAAGCTCGTAAACAACATAAGGGGAATACACGGCTACACGGGAGAATATAAAGGCAAAAAGGTATCCGTTATGGCATCGGGCATGGGTATGCCGTCAATAAGCATATACAGCTATGAGCTTTTCAACATATATGGAGTTGAAACTATCATAAGAATAGGCAGCGCGGGAGCTTTAAGCGAAAAGTTAAAAATCAAAGACATTGTCATAGCGAGTGAGGCGGTAACAAAGTCCAACATCGGCATTCAAATGGGACTTCCCGAAGACTTTTTGCCAAAGGCTTCGGATGAGCTGATAAAGCGCGCGGAAAATGTGGCGAGATTGCGCTCTTATCCTTGTTTTACGGGAAGGATTATATCATCCGATGTCTTTTATTCAAAGACCGACCTTGACGAGATGAGGGAAAAAGAAATACTTGCGGTTGAAATGGAGGCCGCGGCGCTCTATATGAACGCATATCTTGCGGGAAAGAAAGCGATTGCCATATGCACTGTTTCGGATTCTTTGGTTACGGGCGAGGCGCTCTCGGGCGAGGAAAGACAAAAATCCTTTGTGCAGATGATGGAGCTTGCGCTTGAAATAGCGGATTAAAACAAGCTATAAAGCAATAATTAAGGTAAAATGGAAACTTATTTAAAAGAACTTTACGAAAAAGCCAAAGAAGCCTCAAAGCAATCCTATTCGCCCTATTCCGAGTTTGCCGTGGGCGCGGCTCTGCTGTGCGGCAGCGGAAAGGTATATACGGGCTGCAATGTGGAGAATGCGTCTTATCCCGCTACGATATGCGCCGAAAGAGTTGCGCTGTATAAGGCGGTATCCGAAGGCGAAAGGGATTTTAAGGCGCTTGCCGTTTGCGGATTTGACAAAAAGACGGGAAGTTTTGTAAAAGAGTGCCCCCCTTGCGGCGTTTGCAGGCAGGCACTTTGTGAATTTTGCCCCGAGGATTTACCTGTGGTTATATCGCAAGAGCGTGTAGTTACAATCGGCGAGCTTATCCCTTGCGGGTTTATATATGCAAAAGGTGAGCAAAAAAATTAAATCTTGCGCCATAGCTCTTTTCATGATATAATAAATTTACCAAAATTTGAGAGGTAGCAAAATGTTGTTCGGAAAAAAGAAAGAAAAAAATAGCGGAGGCACGGCAAAAAAATACGTTCCCGAAAAGTATTTTAAAGGAACTCCCGAGCAAGAAGAGTGGCTTCAAGACAATGTTTACAGCAGATTCAAAATTAAAAAAATCGAATATGAAAATTGCGAACCCATAATTATATATATAAGCGACAACTTCGAGCAGCCCTTGCTCAAGCGCAAAAATTCTCCCCAGCTTGAATTCATAAGAACACTTCTTGCCGATCTTGCGTTCTTCTTCGACAGCCATACGATTTTTTAATACTAAGGCTTATAAAGTTACAAAAGCGATAATCAATAAAATATAACCGCAAACTTTTATTGATAATGAAAAAAGAAATCAATATTGACCTAGAGAATATTGACTTGGACAGTATTGACATAGGAGCAATTATAGCAGCAAAAGAAGTTGAGCAGGACGAGATTATCGTAATTCCGAAAGGGAAAGAACTGAGAGATTACTATGACGTGGCAACCGTAGAAGACATTCTGCTTGCTGAAGAAATAAAAGTTTATAAATTCGAAGAAGAGGAACAAACTAACATAAGAGCGCAAGGCTACTATAAGAGCGTTAAGGCAAGAGTTAATCAAACATAATTAAAAAAACTGCGCCCCGGCTTTTTCCGCGGCGCAGTTTTGATACGAAAACATAAAGTTGCATTAAGCCAAAAAATATGGAAAACGAGATTTATAAAAGCGTAAAAGACTCATACACCGAGCAGGTTCATATTCTTACCCAAGCCGAAATGAACGGATTCGGAAGGCTTTTTGGCGGCACGCTGATGTCATGGATTGATATCACTTCTGCTGTCGTCGCAAGAAGGCACTCCAACAAAAACGTGACTACGGCATATGTAAGCGAAGTTGAGTTTAAGGCGCCCGCGAGAGCAAACGACCTTGTCCTTATGACTGGCAAGCTTACCTATGTTGGCAATTCTTCCATGGAGGTGTGCGTTGACGCTTTCGTTGAGGAGCGCTGCGGAAACAAAAAGCACATCGGTAGAGCGTATGTGGTATTGGTAGCGCTTGACGACAACGACATGCCCGTAAGAGTTCCAAGACTTAAGGTAGAAACCGACGAGGAAAGAAAAGAATGGGAAGCGGGAGAAAGGCGCCACAGAGAAAGGGCAATGAAAAAATCAAGAGAATAATGCCTTAAGGCGTTTTTTTATTGGTGTTTAATTCATTTAAGTTTTTTATAATTTAGTTTATAATTAGTAAAATGGCTGAAATAATGAATAACTGCTTTAAAAAAGCCGAAATACTTGCTCCCGCGGGAGATGCCGAAAGCTTTATGGCCGCCGTTCATAGCGGCGCTGACGCCATATATATCGGTCTTCCAGGCTTCAACGCGCGCCAAAAAGCTTCCGCATTTTCTGGCGATGAGCTGAAAAAGCTTGTAAAAAAGGCTCATCTTTTTGGAGTAAACGCCATTGACAGTTATGTGAAATATATTGAACGGTTTTCAAAAATAAGGTAAAATTTACCATAACTGTCGAAAATTGTTAAAAAACAAAAGAAAAGAGAGAAATGTAGTATGATACGGGGTTTTATGGGGGGTAAAGCGCTCTCCGTGCTTGTGCTTTTGGTTGTTTTATCATTTTTTATTTTTCTATTTTCTGCTTGCAACGACGATTCTTTAGATGATTTGTTTGATGAACTCACGCCAAACAAAATTGACTTGAATTTAAAAGTATCCTCGCCCGACGATGAATGCGGCCTTAAGGATTTTTCATTCAGCGTATCTATCGAAGAGGGCGATATTAAATATAGATTCAATAATATACCGCAAAAGAAAGGCTATTATTTTGACGGCATTTTTGTATCGCTGTCAAGCGGAAAGAGAGTATACATTGCCTTAAACAGCGATTTAACCGACGATATGATTGATTTTCTGCTTGACCTTGCCGAAACTAAAAATACCGAATACACAGTTGATATAAGCTGGGAGCCTTGCGTTAAGGTGGATAAAATAAACAAGGAAAGCGGGGAGGTTTCGGTTAAATATATAGGCGACTGCTATTTGAACATCGTTGAAATCCCCTCAACCATAAAAGTAGGGGACAAGGAATATATTGTTACGGAGCTATCGGCCTTTACATTCCGTTCCGCCGCCGCAAGCGATGACGCGCATAAGATAATTTCGCAAACCACGCTAAGTCTTGGCAAAAACATTAAAACCGTAAGCGCTGATTTTTACGGCTACAAATTCAAAAAGCTTCAGTTTGAAGAAGGCAGCGCCCTGACCGAGTTTACCTCAGACATGGCGGTTGCGGATACCGTTGACCTTAGCCAAGCTATAAATCTAAGATATTTCAAGGCGGTTGACCGCTTATGCGATACAAAGTTTTTGTTTCCCGAAGAGGTAAAAAACATAAGGCTTTATGAGGGGGAAACCGAGATAACGGCGTTAAATAAGGAAAAGCTTGCCGACATTTTCGCAACCGATTATTTTGAAGTCAAAGATAACGGCATCTATTTTCTTAAAGAGGTCTTAATTGAGGCAAAAGGATTATTGAAAGATGTCATAAATGCCAAACACTCCTATACCGGTGGAGTAATGGGGCTGGAGGGCTCGGACACTCTATACTTTACCGAAGATGTGGAAACGGTTAGTGTTTTAAAGGGCGTAAATATCTTTTTGTCATCCCCGCTTATTTTAAAATCCGCGCTTAGCAACCTTACGGGCGACGTAATTTTGGTGTTTAAAGGAAAAGCGGGGGAGATAGAAATTCCCCAAAACTGCGATATAAACATAAAAATATTTGTTCCTGAAAACTATGCGGAGGAGTGCGAGGATAAATATCGCGAATTTGAAACCATACAAACCATACCTTATTCAGGCGGTTTAGCGGCGAATTTTTATAACGGAACTTATACCGTCTTTGCATACTTTGGCGAAAACAGCGCCATTCAGCTATCTTTTGACGGCGCGGATAGGGCGGTAATTTTAAAATATGCGTTTATAAACAATGAGAGCATTGAAAAGATTACACTTGATTTTAAAGAGATTGTTATTTGTGATTTTGCTTTTTACAACGCAAAAAATCTAAGCGAGTTTTCACATTCAACAAGCAATGTAAAGGCAGGGGAGTATTCGTTTGCATGCACTTCTCTTTTTGAGTTTTACACATCAAATGAAATCAAGCCTTACGCATTCTACGGAGTAGGCGATTTGCTTATAAGAATAGCCTCTAATGAAGAGCTTAAAGAGCTTAAAGACGGTCTTTGGAACCTTAAGGATGAAAGCAGCCATCATGAGTTTATAGTTAATGAATACAGGGTCAAATTAGAAGTTTTTGACGGCTTTATCCTTGATGGTTATACATCGGACTTTAAAGATATTGATGTATATGAATTTGCTAATACATATCCCGATATTTTAAGAAACAGGTTTTTAAGATTTGAATATTTCAACGGCGAAAGCTATATTGCCGTATCGTCTTTCAACGCCGAGGGAACATACAGGGCTGTCTGGGAGCCTAAGGGCGTTCGGTTTGTTTTAACGACAGGCTACAGTGAGGCTGAGAGCGTGTTTGTTTACTATGATGATACTTTTACCCTTAACGTTCCCGAAATCGCAGGGCACCGTTTCGACGGCTGGTATATGCTATGCGGCGAGGAAAAGATACCCATAACGGATAGTGAGGGCAACTCTTTGTCCCCGTGCGGATTTGACGCAGGAGAAATTATTCTTTATCCCGAGCTTGTGGAAGTTAAGATTTCGTTCATCCTTACATTTATTGACGGTTTAAACAACAGGATTGAGCTTGAAAACATAAAAGGCCAGGCGTGGGTTATGCCCGACAGCAAGCCGCATTATTACGGCTTTACTTTTATTGGGTGGTATATTGATACCGATAGTGGCAGAGTATATCTTGAGGAGGGCGGAATCTGCTTTGCGGACGGGCCAATGGAAGTTTATGCCGAGTACAGGGAAGTGGATATTGATGTTGTTCTAATAATCGGTATGATGGTTTCCCAAAACACATTTGAAGAGTTCTATGGAGAGCAAGTTAAACTAAACCAAAACATAGAAGACGGTATGTTTAGAAATAATTGCAGGGGAAATAATATTTATATGAAAAACGAAAGCGGTTTTTACGCCATAAACGGCGTTTTGTTCGATGAATTCGGGTTTAAGATACCGCTTGAATATTTTGATTTGTCAAACGGCGACAAAACCTATTACATTTACATACACATACCTACAGTAGGTGACGATGAGTAAAAACAAAGCCCTGCCTGAAGGCGGGGCCGGGCTTTTTATGCCGGGAGCGCTTGGGAGAAATCTCTTTACCTATCCGCTTGGCGCGATAGGTAGGGATTTTTTTTACCAGTTTTACAACGGCTTTTTGCTGTCGTTCATACTTTTCACAAAAAGCCTGACCCCGCCGCAGTTTGCCGCGGCAAGCATCATAATCATCGCAATCAGAGCCTTTGACGCTCTCAGCGCCCCTATTATGGGTGGGATCGTCGAAAACACCATCAGCAAGTTCGGACGG
>JAAZIO010000137.1 GCA_012800805.1 Clostridiales bacterium
GAGCTCGTAAGAGCTCTCGTTATTGTTCGCGTTTATTTTTTGTTCCGTTGATACGCAGCCGAGCCTGCGACATGCTTATATCATCCTAGTCCCACTGTCGAAGCCATTACACCCCCGTGGATTTAAGACTATAATATAAGTATATACAATTTAGCGAAAAAAGCAACAGTTTGCAGTTTGGTAAAAATGGAATTTAAAAGCGTGAGGTTATTATTGTATTTTGCTTTAAACATGCTATAATAATTAAGTAATTACCATATTGAGGAAGAAATTATGGATATATCCGATAAAAGCGTTTTAGTGATTGGCGCGGGAGCCATTGGCGGATTCGCCGTTGAGGAACTTGCCAGGCTTGGCGTTAAAAAGATATATGTTGTAGACGGGACGGAATTTACCCTAAGCGACCTGCCGCGCGACATTCAGGCGACATACTCATCCATAGGGACGGGAAAAGCGGTTGCCGCGGGAGAGAGAGTAAGGGCGATTTCCGACAGCGAAGTTATCACCGTAAACGAGTTTTTCTCAAAAGACACCTCCGGGCTGATATCCTGCGTAGATATTGTGCTTGAGTGCGTGAGTGACCTCAGCCAAAGAGCGTTAATAGCCTCCGAGTGCTTAAGGCGCGGCGTAGCTTTTGTCCATGCGGCGGTGGAGGGCGAAAAGGGCGAGCTTTTCTTGTCCACGCCGGACAGCGAAAAGTTTTTGATACTTATGGAAGTCGCGCGTCCCGAAACCGAAGAGCCCACGGTATACAGCGCGGGAACAATTGCCTCAATGCAGGTCGCGCTTGCCGTTAAATATCTTACGGGCAACGACGAAAAATATCGCAACAGGCTTATAACGGTCGAGCTTGACGAATTTGCCGTAACTCTTATTGAGGTATAGCAATTATATGAGCAGAAAATATTGTCTTATAGTTGTCGACGATAAATGTTTCACGGGCGAAGCCAAAGATGTTACGGGCGAGGCAATAAAAAAAGCCATGCGCCGTTTCGGCTTTGACTTTGAAGGAAAGTTTTTGATACCCCACAATCAAGAGATGGTTGAAAGCGCCTTGCTTCACTGCGCCGACAATCTGAAAGTTCCGCTTATCCTCACCTTTGGCGGAACGGGCTTTTCATTAAGGCACCAGGTTCCCGAAGCCACAAAGGCGGTAATCACAAAGGAGGCTCCCGGCATTGCCGAGGCGATACGCTCCTACGCTCTTGAAAGCTCGGACCTTGCCATGCTTAACAGAGGTGTGGCGGGGATAAGAAATAAATCGCTGATTGTCAACCTCCCCGACGGTGAAAAGGCCGCGAGGGAAGCGCTTGAGGTTTGCATAGAAACCGTAAAACTTGGCATTGATATAATGCTAGGAGAATAGATTGAGTTTTTTCAACGGCAGGTTTAAAATCCTAAATTGCGTGGCAAGCGGCATCGAGGCTGTGGCAAAAAGAGAGCTTGTGTCGCTTGGCTATCCCGACGTCCCGGCAGCCAACGGAAGGCTCGCCTTTGAGGGAGATTTGCGGGATGTGGCAAGACTGAATATGTTTTTAAGAACTGTCAACCGAGTAAGAATATCGGTTGATAGTTTTTTTGCCGACACTTTTGACGACCTTTTTGATGCCGTATATTCCATTTCATGGGAGAGCATTATACCCCGCGACGGAAAAATCACAGTAACCGCA
>JAAZIO010000138.1 GCA_012800805.1 Clostridiales bacterium
AACGGGCCTTGACCCTAAATCGTCCTATGAGCTTAAAAAGCTCATGCGTGAGCATACGGAGAGGGGCAACAGCGTGTTTTTCAGCTCGCATGTGCTTGACGTGGTGGAAAAAATCTGCGACAGGATAGCAATTATCGACCGTGGAAAGCTTATTACGACCTGCGCGGTTTCGGAGCTTAAAGACAGCGAAAACAGCGGTATAAAGGCCTCTTTGGAGGAGATTTTCTTAAAAATCACCGAAAAAAGAGAGGGTTAAAATGCGCGATTTATTGGAAATAGTTAAGCTTCAGCTTAAAAACAACTTCAGGATAGGAAAAAAAGAAGGCAGTGCAAAATATTATCCGATTATTGCGGGTGTCGGTTTATTGCCCATCTTCGTCATCATATGCATGGCGGTTTATAATCTTGCCATCGCCTGCGCGGTTTCGGGAGTTGTTGCCGAGCTTTTTGTTTTGCTTATAGCAAGCGCGCAGGTGTTTGAGCTGTTTTTTGTGTCAAGGTTTTTCATTACCACCTTATTAAACGCCGATGATAACGAGTTTTTGGCGATGCTTCCGGTAAGCTCCGCCAAGCTTTTCGCCGCAAAATTTACGGTTATTTATCTTGGGGAACTTGCATTTTCGTCTTTAATGATGATTCCCATGATGCTGACCGCGGCAATTACCCTAATTTCAATAGGGTATCCCCTTGGATTGGCTTTTTGGTTTGCTTTGCCGTTTATTTTGCTTACAACGCCGCTTCTACCGCTTGTTGTAATCTCATTGTTTTCGATACCGATTATGTATATCGCCTCGCTTTTAAAAAACAAATCGTCGGTATCGTCAATTCTTTCACTGGTTGTAATCATTGCGATAATGGTTGGATACTTTTTGCTTGCGCCCAATTTTGCATACATCAGCGAGCTTCAAAGCGGTCTGCCTCAGCAGGTAATTGAGGCGTTTAAAACGGTATCAAACGTTTTTTATCCCAACAAGGTTTTGATGGAGTCGGTGCTTGATTTATCAAAAGGGCTTAACTTTTTGATATTCCTTGCGATACTTTTAGGTTCGCTTGCGCTTGCTCTGTTTATGTCAACCCTGTCATACAGAAAGAGCCTTTCGCGCGCGCTTGAAACAGCGCCGTTAAAGAACAAAAAGCAGGTTGCGTATGTAAGCCAAAGCGCGGTAGCCGCTTTAATATCAAGAGATTTTAAAAACATTTTAAGATTTCCCGGCCTTGCCTTGAGCTCTTTTATCGGTGTCTTTATGGCGCCGCTGCTTCTTTTGATATTTGGTCTTCTGCCCATGATATCTTCTTATTCTCAGGCGGAAACCGAACAGGTTCTAAGCTCGTTTGGGGGAATAGGCTTTGTATACCTCTATGCGCTGATAGGAATCGGCACGAATTACACTGCGCTGCTTGCTTTTTCAAGGGAAGGCAAAACATTCTCCATTTTAAAAACCCTGCCCATAGACGGGACGATAATTCTTAAAAGCAAGCTGTATTTTGCAAATATCCAATCCGCTATAAATATCCTGCTTATAGTTATCGTTCAGTTTATTTTCTACGATATATCGGTTTGGGGCATAATACTTTCGGGAATAATACTGTTTGGGTTCTCCGTTTTTATAAATATGTATTCAATTCTGAGAGACCTCAAAAAACCAAACCTCAGCTGGACCAATGTAAACCAGATAGCAAACAAAAACTACTATGTCTTGCTTCCGTTTTTACTATGCATTGTCGCGGCCATTGCCATATTTGTTTTCAGTTCACTTCTTGGGATTTATGCCAAAAACCTGGGTGTTTTCGCTGAGCTGATATTCTATGCGGTTTTGGGAGCGGCGACGCTTGGCGCCTACCTTGGAATGAGAAGCAAATTTTATGAAAAAGGCCGCGAATTATACGACGCGCTGGACGGAGAGTAAGATGAAAAGAAAAATTGGGCTTGATATAGGAGATGTGAGAATAGGAGTTGCCGTAAGCGACCTTATGGGGGTTGTGGCAAACGCAAGGGAGACTTATGTCAGAAAAAACGAAGCC
>JAAZIO010000139.1 GCA_012800805.1 Clostridiales bacterium
AGACAAGGCGTGCAGGGTGTTGCGGATGTTATAGCAAACCCCAGCCTTATCAACCTCGACTTTGCGGACGTAAGAACCATTCTTTCAAACAAGGGCCTTGCCCACATGGGTATCGGCTACGGCAGAGACGAAAAGAGGGTAATCGACGCTGTCCGTGGCGCCGTCTTCTCGCCGCTTCTTGAAACCGACATCGAGGGCGCGACAGGCATTATCGTCCACATTGTCGGCGGTGAGGATTTGAAGCTGTCCGAAGTCAACGAAGCCTGCGACATCATCAATCAGGTTATTTCCAAAGACGCCACGTTCATATTCGGCACAGGAATCGACCCCAAGAAGCGCGACCTTGAAATTACAATCATCGCTACGGGCTTCCATGAGAAAAAGACAAGCCAGCTTACCGAGTCTTCCCCCACGTCAAGATTCGGCGGCGTTCAAAAGCCCGCGGCTTCCACGCCTGCGCGCGGCTCTTCTCTGTCGGCGGGATATTACGCCCCGTCCAACTATATCGGAAACATGGGTGACAATATCAGGCGCAATCCCGTTTCATCCGCGCCTCAGCCCCCTCAGAGCGGAGTTTCCAGCTCGCGCATGACCGTGAAAAACGGCGGCGATGTGCCCGCATTCCTAAGATTGCTCAAAAACAACGAGGACAACTAAGAAACATTAACTTAACCGTTATCAAAAAACCGTTTTAAAAACGGTTTTTTTGTTTTTTAATGTTGTTGGTTTTGTGTTTTAATCTTTTTTATAAACTTATAAAAAGCGTTAAAATGCGCCGTTATTTAACTTTTATTGTGATTTTTTAACAGACAAAAACGGAAATATTAATTTCATGGTTTTTTTTATAATCTCGATACGCCTGTTTATATCGAGGCGGTTATTCTTGCAAACTTTTCGCTTGACTACCTTATCGGCCTTATAACGCTGAAAATCACCAAAACGCCTAAAAAGCGCTACAGGCTGTTTCTGGCCGCTTTGCTTGGGACGGGGGCGGCGCTTGGCTATCCTTTTGTGCCAAAACACGCCCAGTTCATAATCAATGTTATACTTGCCCCGCTCATTGTGCTTGTAATGGGCTGGGGAAAAGGAATAAGAAGATACATATTTTCAGTGCTCGTGTTTGCGGGGGTGACTTTTGCGATAGGGGGCGCTGCAAGCGCGATAGGGCATCTGACGGGGCTTGATTTGGTTGAAAACTTTACCTTGGCGGTTGTGGGCCTAGGAGTTCTTTTTATCAGCTACATTATAAGGCAGGCTAGGCTCTTTTCGCTAAAGAAACGGGTTAATGTAAAAAAAGTAAAAATAAAAATATTTGACGAAAACCTTGAGCTGACGGCGCTGTTCGACACGGGAAACAGGCTGACCGATTCAATTACGGCAAAACCCGTTGTTGTTTTGTCTAGGAGGATAGGGGAAAGGTTTGAAAATAAGGCTGAGCGTGACATAGCCGTAAAAACCGTTGCGGGCGAGGCAAGGCTGAAGCTGCTCAGCGCCGACGATTTCGAGCTGGAATACGGCGACGGAGGAAAAACCTCGCAGTTTTTGATTGCCCTTTCTAAAGAGGATTATAAAGGATACGATTTGATACTTCATTCGAGTTTTTGTTAGGGGGATGTATGGGATTGTTTAAAAAACTGGTGCTTAAAATATTCAAATTGTTTGACCTTTTTAAAGGCGAAAAGTCGGTTGACTATATTACAAGCGGCGAGGCTTTGCCGTCTCCTTTAAGCCCCGAGGAGGAAGCCGATGAAGTGGCAAAGTTCATGCAGGGCGACGAAAACGCGAGAGTTAAGCTTATCGAGCACAACTTAAGGCTGGTCGTGTATATCGCAAAAAGGTTTACCACAAGCAATGTCGATATTGAGGATTTGATATCCGTTGGAACCATCGGGCTGATAAAGGCCGTCAACTCCTTTGACTATCAAAAGAACATAAAGCTTGCCACTTATGCCTCAAGATGCATTGAAAACGAAATACTCATGCATTTAAGAAAGGTTGTAAAGATGAAGCAGGAAGTTTCCCTTGACGAGCCGCTGAATGTGGACTGGGAAGGAAATATGCTGCTTTTAAGCGATGTTCTAGGAACCGACAACGACGCAATATATCGAAACATAGAAACAAGCGCCGAAAAGGAAATGCTTAAAGAAACTTTCGAAAAACTGCCCGAAAGGGAAAGGGAGATAGTCGAAATGAGGTTTGGCCTTCACGGCAGGGAAGAAAAAACGCAAAAAGAAATAGCCGAAATGATGGGGATATCCCAGTCATACATATCAAGGCTTGAAAAAAAGATTGTAGGCAAACTTAAAAAGGAAATAAGCAAGCTGGTCTGATATGTATTGAAAAAAAGTCATCAATAAATATTGACTTTATAGTCTTTAAAAATGGAAATTTAGACTACGCCGTAAGTTGAGTAAGAATTTTTGATTACGCCCGTAAGCACTTTTGAGTAAGAAATTTTGATTACGCTATAAGCAATATAATGAGTAAAAATACAGATTAACCGTAAGCAAAGTTTGAGTTTAGTTAATAAGCGACTTTAATAGAGAAAAAGTAAAAAAGGCTACTTGCTTTGATTTAAGAATGTTTATAAATAATAAAACTGGCTTAAAGCCACTTAAAGCTACTTACATAAATTGAAGAACGGTATAAGCAAAAACATTATTGGATTAAATTTTAAATTGATTTAGGAAAAACATACTCAGTGTCCAATATTGTAATTACACGGATAAAAGAGGGGATGCGTTAACCCGGCAGAGAATAATACAACCAAAAAAGGTAGAGACTAATTATGCCATACTTGTGCGCTTTTTACATAGGAGAAAGTATGCGCAAAGTAGAAATTACCGGGTTAAACACATCGGAGCTTCCAAAGCTTACGGGCAAAGAATGCGACGCGCTTATGCGCAAAATCAGAGACGGCGACACGGGCGCAAGAGAAAAGTTTTTAAAGGCGAATATGCGTCTTGTGCTGTCCATCGTGGGCAGATTCGCCCACACGCAGGAAAACTGCGACGACCTCTTTCAAGTCGGTTGCGTGGGTCTTTTAAAGGCGCTGGACAATTTCGACTTTTCATTGGGCGTAAGATTTTCAACATACGCCGTCCCAATGATTATAGGGGAAATCAAAAGGTTTTTAAGAGACCGCACTTCAATTAAAGTATCAAGAAACATCAGAGATACCGCTTATAAAGCCTTAAAGGCCAGAGAAAAACTGCTTGAGTCTTCACAAAGCCATGACCCGAGCATATTTGAGATAGCAAAAGAGCTTGATATTGACGTTAAAGAGATAGCCTGCGCTCTTGACGCAGTAAGCGAGCCTCTTTATATTTTCGATAATGTCTATTCCGACGACGAAGACGGCATGACGCTCCTTGACCAGCTTGCGGACGAAAAGAACACAACGGAAAACTGGACGGAAAACCTAGCTTTAAAGGAAGCTTTAAAAGAAATTCCCGAAAGGGAAAAAAATGTATTGATGCTTAGATATTTCTACGGCAAAACACAGGTGGAAATATCAAATGCCACCGGTATATCGCAGGCGCAGGTATCAAGGCTTGAAAAGAACGCCGTTGAAAAACTAAGAAAGCAACTTGCGTAAATAGACGCCCGAAAGGGCGTTTTTTCATTCTTTTTGGTCCGCGTGTTCATCCTCGGCGTACTCTGTTGAAAGAAGCCCGACGCCGCCGCACAGCTCAACCAAGATAACGTCGGAGCCCACTTTGCATATGTTTCTCCAGGGAATGAAAATGGCGTCATGTCGCGAGAAAACCCTTAAAATACCTTTTCGGCCGGGCACCATAAAGCCCAGAATTTTCCCGCACTTAGTGAAAAACATATCGCAGATATGTCCCAAGCAGCGACCGTCAATTACATTGATTACTTGCTTTTCCCTAAGCTCGGAAAAAGAATACTCTCGCTTATCCATTTTCACGATATACTATGAACATGAACAGATATTTATGACGATATCTGTCGATTTTTTGACATAATTCGCTTTACAAATTTTTTTTGCGGGTATATACTCAACTAGAGGTGTAAAATGAAGTGCATTTATTGCGGATGTCATGACAGCAAAGTTATCGACTCGCGTCAAAACGAAGAAGGGACGACAATCCGCCGCCGCAGGGAGTGCGAAAGGTGCGGCAGAAGATTCACCACCTATGAAACCATTGAATATACTCCCAAAATGGTTATAAAAAGAGACGGCAGCCGTCAGATGTTCGACATTGAAAAAGTGCGCAGAGGCATTATGAAAGCCATTGAAAAGCGCGCGGTTCCCATGTCTGAGGTTGAAAAGCTGACGTCGGAAATTCAGCGGCAGGTTATGAGCTCGCTTGACCAGGAGATTTCAAGCAAATATATAGGCGAGCTGGTTATGGAAGGCCTTAAGAAAATCGATGAAGTGGCCTATGTCAGATACGCTTCCGTCCACAGACAGTTTAAAGACATAAACACGCTGCTGTCAGAAATCGAGGAGCTTGTCAAGCTGAAAAACACTCTTCAAAACAACGACAAAGTTTAACAAAAGAAAAAAGCTGAAAATACAAACGCAGACAATACAAAAGATTTTCGCCCGCAAAAGACTAATTTTTAAAAATACAAAAGAGCGCGAAAAAAAATAAAAAAATACAAAAGATAAATTTATACAAAAGATAAACTTATACAAAAGCGCAAAAGAAAAGCAAACAAACAGTAAACACAAAAGATTATATATACACAAAAGAAAACCCGCCGAAAGGCGGGTTGATTTTTTTAGTCAAAGTATAATTCCTCGGAATCAATGTGAGACCTAATTTTTTCTATCGCTTTCTTTTCTATTCTTGACACATACGAGCGTGATATTCCGAATTTATCGGCAACCTCTCTTTGCGTCAGCGCGGGAATGCCGCCAAGGCCGTAGCGCTGGCGAATAATTTCGTATTCTCTGTCGCTAAGCACGGCTCTAGTCAGTTCTTTAAGCCTTTCCATTAAAACATTGCTCTCCACGTCGTTTATTACGGAGTCGAACTCTGAGGAAAGCAGGTCGATAAGCGTCATTTCGTTGCCTTCACGGTCTATTCCCACAGGCTCTTGAAGCGAAACATTTTTGCTGTGCTTTTTGTTTACCCTTAGCGTCATAAGTATTTCGTTTTCTATGCACTTTGAGGCGTATGTAGCAAGCTGAGAGCCTTTGCCCAGCTTGTATGAGTTGATTGCCTTAATAAGCCCTATTGAGCCAACGGATATAAGCTCGTCGGGGTCGCTGTAGTTGCTGTATTTTTTTGCGATGTGCGCAACAAGTCTTAAGTTGTGCTTTATAAGCAAATCTCTGGCTTCCGAGTCACCTTGTTGGGCGCGAGCTATATATTCCGCTTCTTTCTCTTTGGACAGAGGTTTTGGAAACGAGTTTTTCGTGTCCACATACGAGGAGAAAATGATAAGATTTTTGAGAAGGTTAAATATTCCCTCTAACATTGGCGCCCTCCTTTCGCTAAATTCAAGATATGTCGCAATTCGACAAAAAATGCCAAGTTTATTTATCTCCGTTGGAATTTATTGTCTTAAATTAAAAGCCGACAATGCGGCACACTAAAAACATGAATAAGCGTGTCGTCGGTCTGACATTGGTATTTTTGTTATTAAGTGTTTTTTTCGCACTCGCGGCTTGCGCAGATACTGCGGCGCTTTCTAACGATTCACTGTCTGTTGTAAACCACAGCCC
>JAAZIO010000140.1 GCA_012800805.1 Clostridiales bacterium
AGACAAATCAAAATTTAACAGAGACGAATTTTTAAAAGAAAACCGTGAAAAAATTGAATTTTTGCTTACAGTCGGTTATAATAAACTAAGAGAAGATTACGATAAAATGAAAATCACTGTGGGAGAGGGGGTGCTCTCAAACACGGTCTACCTCGGTTTGCCCATGCAGATTGAGCGATTGCTTAAAGGAGAAGTCAAATGCGCGAAGACCCGTTTGTAATACTTGGCATAAAGCGTGGCGCCACGCAAAACGAAATTTACGAAGCATACAAAAAACAAAGAGCCCGCTTCAGCGAGGACCTTTTTAAAGAGGGGGAAACGGGAGCGGAGGCGGCCAAGATGCTTCAAAAACTGGACCTTGCCTACGCCGAGGCAATCGAGGAAACCCACAGGCAGGCGACCGTCACGGGAACGGGCGAGAGCACATACGCGGAAATCCGCGCGGACTTATCAAATAAAAACATAGACGCCGCGCAATTAAAGCTTGATTCCATTTCAAGAAGGGATGCCGAATGGCACTACCTTTACTCTATAGTTTACTACGAAAAAAACTGGTTCCAAGAGTGCAAAAAGCAGCTTGAGATAGCCTGCGATATGGAGCCCGACAACCAAAAATACAAAAAAGCGCTTGATAACCTTAACGCCAAAATGTCAAAAAGCGGGAATAAAGAGCAGTTCGAAACCTCCACAAGACATTACGGCGCTACGGGTGCTACAAACGGCAGGTCATATGCCGGGGGCGCTTCAAGAGGGAGCGGGGATGCCGCCGACGGGTGCTGCACCGCCTGCTACGGGCTTCTTTGCGCGGACTGCTGCTGCGAATGCTTGGGCGGTGACCTTATTCGCTGCTGCTGATGAAAAGAAGGCTTAATCTTTCAAAAAGAACTTATCAGATAGCCTTGGCTGGCATTGCCACAGGGCTTATTTTGCTTTTTTTGTGGCTTAAGGTTATAGTCCGTTACGGCTCTCTTTCTTTTTACATTCTCTGCAGCGCGGTTTTAATGGTGCCGCTTTCAAAAAGGTATTATATCTCGGCAATCTTTTCATATGTTGCCTCAAGTCTTCTTGCATTTGCTGTACTTGGCGACATCCTTTCCGTCATAGGATTTGTGGCATACTTTGGGCCGATGACCATAGCCTCGGTTGCCATGGCCGAAAAAAACCTTAAGCTTTACATCACGATGCCGATAAAAATAATTTACATAAACGCGGCTCTTGCGGTATTTTACTTTGTGACAAACACGATTTTTATAGCGTGGGATAAGCTCTCATTTGAAATCCCTTATGTTTTTATCGCGCTTATAGGAACCGTGGCGCTATTGGTTTTGGACCTTGTAATGCTACTTATTTATTCAAAGCTTAAGCCGGCGCTTAAAAACGCGCTTGGCGGCCCCAATGAGCCTAAAAGAGAAAAAGAAAAAGATAATATTTTTCCCGATGAAGAAACAGTAAGCAAAGAAGATACCATAAATAATGAGGAGAAGCCTGATAATAAAGATAAATAAAGATTAAAAACAAAAAATAAAGCGGCCGAGGCCGCTTTTTTTATGCAGGTATCATACCCATACATTCCGCCCCCATAAGGAGCACATCCGCAACTTTCTGGTTTTTTATTGAGTAATATATCATCTTTCCGACTCTTCTGTCTTGCACTATGTCTTTTTCTTTCAAGTAACGCAGCTGATGAGAGCAGGTTGTTTGATTGAGGTTTAAAATCGCGGCAAGGTCGCCTACGCACATTTCGCTGATAGAGAGCGCGCATATAATTTTCGCGCGCGTTACATCGGAGAATGAAGAGAAGAACTCCGCAAGCTCCGAAAGCGTTGATTGTTTGGGCATATATTCGTAAACGATGTTGCGTGTTTCCCTGTCGATATTCAAATTCATAACTTCCCCTCCTTTTATGCACATTTTCGCATTTATAAAAAAATTAATCAAGTGCGAACTTTAGAGCCTTTTGTTGCATATTGTATTTTAGTCAGATTTTTTGGAGTATGTATGTTTACCGACAACTGGTATCTTTTTATCTTAATTGTGCTGCTGTTGTTTTCCACTGACGGAATCGACGCCACGGAAAACGCGCTGCTTATAGCCATCGTTTTCACTTTGACGATGTGCCAAGCAGGGCTTAACTGTTTAAGCTCTAGCACAACAGAAGAAGATACCGAAACGGCAACATAAAAATCTTAATAAAATCTTATATTGACTAGCCTAAAAACAATTTTCTATCTTAAAAATTTTAAATCTAAAATAATTTAAAGCTAAAATAATTAAAAGCCCCTTTCGGGGCTTTTTTAGTTTGACCTTAGTGCCACAACAGGGTCTCTCTTTGACGCCATGAAAGCCGGGATAAGGCCCGAGAGCACCGTAAGCGCCATGCTTAATACCACAAGCAAAATACCGTGCAACGGGTGAAGCTTTGCTATGTTTGTTACCATGCCGTTGACGAGTTTTGCGATTATTGCGTTGATGGGAAGCGTAAGAATCGCGGCAACAACAACCCCAAACACTCCTGAGGCGGCGCCGATAATCAAAGTTTCTGCGTTAAACACATTGGCGACATCAATCTTTCTTGCGCCTAGGCTTCTTAGCACACCGATTTCTTTGGTGCGCTCAAGCACCGAAATATAGGTGATTATCGCTATCATAACGGAAGAAACAACTAGCGATATCGCCGCAAAAGCAATAAGCACGTAAGAGACCGTGTCCACCATTTGCGATACCGATTGCGCAACCGTCGCGGCAAGGTCGGTGTATTTTATCTGTCTTGCGGTGTTTTCAACGCCTTCATTGTAGGCATCTAGGTAGGCTTTAATTAGCGCCTTTGCTTCAAATGAGGCGGGATATATCGAAATTTTAGAAGGAATGGTGTTCGCCCCTATCTCTTGAAGCCTTTCGACATAATCTGAGTTGATATAATTCATAATGGTGTCTTTATCAAGTCCGTAGTCTTTAAGGAAATCTGATAGCGGAGCAATCATTTTATCTATGGCCGCGTCGCGGTCGCCGTTTGCGCTTAGAAGTATCTTGTCATAAAGGGCGGACATTGTGTAGTTGTCGCCAAGCTCCTCTGCCTGCTGGTCAGTTATGGCGCCTGAGTCCACATACAGCTTTTTGATTAGAGGCATATATTCACTTACGCCCATGGTTTTAATCAGCATATCGATTGTGGTAAAGTCAATCTCAAACAGCTTTCCGCCGTCGCCGA
>JAAZIO010000016.1 GCA_012800805.1 Clostridiales bacterium
CAAAGAAAGATACTCCCTTGCCGATAACTTTAAAATAGCTGCCAAGAATAAACCCTTTAGACAAATCATACTGTCGGGTATACTGGGCAGCACAAAGATGCTTATCGCTCTTGTGGCTATGCCGCTTATCACCTATTACTTCTCTTCAAAGAGCGCCATTCTTGCGTTGCTTTACATGGTGCTTCTTGGCGGCGGCATGTTCCTCGGCCAATTTGTCACCATGGCGTTCACCCCTGCCCTTATCAAGCGTTTCTCCACAAAGAAACTCTATAACTGGGCAAACATCATCAGCATACTACCTTACCTTTTGATATTCGTTGCGTTCCTCATCGCCCCGGGAACACTTACCGACCCCGTCTGGATTATCATTTGCTTCGTGCTGTTCCTTGTCGTCGGCGGCGCAAACGGTATCACCACGGTATTGCAGTCAACGATGATAGCGAAAGCGGTAGACTACGAAGAGTATAAGAACTACAGAAGACCCGACGCGGTGTTCTTCTCGGGGCAGACATTCGTTACCAAGCTTCAAAGCGGTATCGCAACCATCATATCTGGCGTTGCGTATGCGGTTGTGGGATTCTCCGACAGCAGAGTCGCGGCACTCAACGCATATATCCAAGCCGGCGGCACTCCCAGAACTTCGCCCGAATACGCTCCGTTTATGATGGTTCTCTTCCTTATCGTATCGGTTCTTCCCGCTATCGGATGCTTGCTCTCTATCATTCCCACTTGGAACTACTGCCTTGACGACAAAGAGCACAAGCGCATACTTCTTATCTTAAAAGAGCGCAGAGACAAAGGCCTTGCGGCTAAACCCGAAAACTTCAATCCCGAAGCTCTCGGCGAAAACGAACGCTACGACGAAGTAACGGGAGAAATCATCTCCAAAGAAGAGTTTGAAAGACGCGTTAAGCTATCTATGGAGCAAACCGAGGTTGTAATCAAGCTCGAACACGAACAAGAGATGGCAGAGCGCGCCGCAAAAAAAGCCGCAAAAAAGAAAAAAGGCTTAAACAAGGCTGAATAACAAACAAAAGCCGATAAAATAAAAAGCGCCCGAAAAGGGCGCTTTTTTATTTGTCAATTAACTATTTAAATTTAATTAAAAAATAAAAATTCACTATTTAAACTTCGATAAAATAGCTAAAGCAAATTGAAAGCAAAACTCTTTGCTTAACTTAAATTAAGCCACGGCATTTTATTAAAGCTTTGGTTTTCATAAATCCTAAATCTTAAACTAGGCAGTATAAATATAAGTATTTGTATTAGAAATATAAGCAGCGGAAGTAAGCTAAAGCAAAAGATTGCGGCGTTTAATTGCGGTAATATTATTGCAATTTAGATTCTGCGGTGTTTAATTGGCGGTAATATTTTTGCAATTTATAATACAAAATTATAAATCATAATTGCCTTTGTCGTCTTTGCCTGTGCCGTCGGTTTTTGATTTAAGTTCGGTTTTGTATTTTTCCTTAAAATATCCTATTATTATAAGAACCGCGGAAGCAAGCAGCGGAAGAAATATAAGCGTGAAAAATCCAACGGGCTTTTTTACAAAGTTTAGCAGCTTGCTTATAAAAGGCATTTTTTTTACAAGCACCGACTTTATATATTTTACTTCAATCGGTTTGTCATAGCCGACGTTTGGATTATCGCCCTTAGTTATCACATAAGTTATGCCGTTTTCTTCGTAAATCGAGACAATTCTATGTGTAACATTGTGTCCTTTTAAACTTCCGCTTTGAGCGACGAATGTTACAATGTCCCCCTCTTTCAGCGAGGAAATGTCCGCGTCTTTTGCCAAAAAGGCATCGCCCGCCTGCAAGGTCGGCTCCATGCTGTCTGTTAAAACAGTGTAGAAATAATAGCCGAAAACTTTGGGGTCGCGGTCATTAAGCCTTTGGTAGAAAATCAAAACGGCGATAAAGGTCAAAAACAAGCAAACAGCAATCAAAAGG
>JAAZIO010000141.1 GCA_012800805.1 Clostridiales bacterium
AATGTCGTGAAAGAGCGCGGCTAGCCTGACAATGGGCGTTTTTGCAAACCTTACGGCCTGCGTTATGTGGTCGAACACATTGTATTTATGGTATCTTTCGTCCTGCTTAAAGTTTTTTGCCTTTTCAAGCTCAGGAAAAATCCTGGTTAACACCCCAATCTCGTCAAGCAGCAGAATGCCTCTATAGTGCGCGTCAATAACCCCTTTTTCGTCTGCCGACAGGATTTTTTTAAGCTCTTTGGCAACTCGCTCTTTTGCGATGTCTAGGATTTTGCCGCTGTTTTCTTTTGCGGCTTTAAGGGTATTTTGCTCTATCTCAAAGCCGTATGCGGCGGCAAAGCGGGCAAGCCGCATAAGTCTTTCGCCGTCTTCGGAAAAAACGGATGAAGGCTCTCTGGTTGCCGATACGACTTTGTTTTCGATGTCTATAAGCCCCCCCAAAGGGTCCACAATCTCTTCGGTTAAAAGGTTCAAATAAACGGCGTTCATTTTAAAATCCCGCCGCGTAGCGTCAAGCGCAATGTCGTCGGTAAAGATTACCGATGAAGGCTTATGCTCTCCGCTTCCTTCGGGGTAGCTGTCAACTCTAAAGGCGGTATACTCGGCTTTAAAGCCGCCCTCAGATGTGACAATCAAAGTTCCCACCCTGAGGTTTTGCTCCAAAACCTTGAATTTTCCGCTTTTTACAATTATCTCCCTTGCTTTTTCGGGGGCAAGGGGGGAAGTTATGTCAATGTCGCTTGCAAATCCGCCCGTAAGCTGAGAGAGGACAAAGCCCCCCACGGCATACAAAGGCGCCGGGGCAAATATCCCGGCGAGTTCCTTAAGTTCAGACGGAATGTTATTTAGCCGCATATACCTCCGGGTTTAATACGCATATGTCGGGCAGGTTGCGGTATTTCTCGTTGTAGTCGAGCCCGTAACCCACAACGAATTCATCGGGAATCTTAAAGCCGACATAGTCGCCCTGCAGATTGACTTTTCTGCGCTCGGGCTTGTCTAGAAGCGAGCATAGTTTTACGGACGCGGGCTTTCTTGCCGAAAGAAGTTCAATAAGATAAGACAGCGTAAGCCCCGTGTCTATGATATCTTCGATGATAAGCACATTTTTTCCCTCAACGGGCGTAGAGAGGTCCTTTATAAGTTTGACTTCGCCCGAGGAGGTGGTGGCTGAACCGTAGCTTGAAAGCGAGATAAAGTCAAGCTCCACATCTCCGCGAAGTTTCGTAAACAGGTCGGACAGAAAAATCGCCCCGCCTCTTAGTATGCACACAATAAGCAAAGGTTTGCCTTCGTAGTCGCGGTTGATTTCTTCGGCGAGCTCAGCCGCGCGCTTTTCTATCTGTTCTTTTGTTATCAAAACTTTTGAAATCTCTTTTCCGTATGTAGCGTTAGACATCTTTTGCTCCTTTAAAGTAACTTTTTTAATTATGTTTTACGCGGAGGGGAGCTGTCAAGCTCTCCCGCTTTACTGATACGATTAATTATCAAAAAGCGGCTCGATGAGCCTGATTTTTACTATCCTTTTTGTATCGCCGTCAATTTTGATTTTATCAGATATTTCAACGCCCGCTATAAACAATATATCGTTTCCAAAAGCTAGAACGGGTATTTTGTCTCGTAGTCTTAGCGGTATTTTTTTGTCCGTCATATAGTCGCCCAGCGATTTTGTCCCGCCGCCGAACTTTTTAAAAACATCTCCTTCTTTTCTGTATCTTAAAACCGCGCCGCTCGGGACTTTGTCCGCGTCAAACTTAAGCGCGCCTTTTTCCTTTCCTTTATCATTGCATAGG
>JAAZIO010000142.1 GCA_012800805.1 Clostridiales bacterium
AATAAATCTACTTATAATTATAGATATAATATTATGTTAACTTTATATTTTCTTAATGTAATTAATTAATAGCTAAAAATTACTATCTCTTATTGGCATTTGATAAGTTGAATAAACTACTAATTATTTAAAATATGCTTTATATTTGTTTTAAAAAGTTTAAAACAGTTTAGGAATTTTGCCTAATAAAAAAGTAAAACAATTAAAAATTTGCCTTAATAACTAAGTTAAACCATTTAAAAAGTCTGAAAATTTAAGCCTAAAAGGTTAATTCCATTTTAAAATAATAAAAAACAAAAAACCCGGCTTTCGCCGGGTTTTAAATTAGTATTGGAATTCATTGTTAAAGTAGGTCAAAAGCTCGTCAACGCTTAGTCTTATTTGCGCCATCGTGTCACGGTCGCGAACGGTTACTGTGTTGTTTTCAAGGGTCTCAAAGTCTACGGTTACGCAATACGGCGTTCCGATTTCGTCCTGGCGGCGATAGCGCTTTCCGATAGAGCCCGTCACATCAAACTCGCAGTTATAGAACTTTGAAAGAGAGGCAAATATTTCTTCCGCTTTTTCGTTAAGCTGTTTTTGAGGCGGAAGCACCGCGATTTTCACGGGCGCTATGAAAGGATGAAGCCTTAACACAACTCTTGTTTCTCCGTCAACCTCTTCTTCGTCGTAAGCGTTGCAAAGGAGGGCAAGCACCATTCTTTCAACGCCGAGCGAAGGCTCGATAACATAAGGCACATATTTTGCGTTGGTCACGGGGTCTTGGTAGCTTAAGTCTTTTCCCGAGAACTTGATGTGCTGATTAAGGTCATAATCTGTTCTGTCGGCTATGCCCCAAAGCTCGCCCCAGCCAAAGGGGAAGAGGAACTCAAAGTCCGTCGTGGCCTTTGAATAGAAAGCCAGCTCTTCCTTGTCGTGGTCGCGCAGCCTTAAGTTTTCACTCTTAATTCCAAGGCCGAGAAGCCAGTCTCTGCAGAATGAGCGCCAGTAGTCAAACCATTCAAGGTCGGTGCCGGGCTCGCAGAAGAACTCAAGCTCCATCTGCTCAAACTCTCTTACTCTGAATATAAAGTTGCCGGGGGTGATTTCGTTTCTGAAGCTTTTGCCGACTTGAGCTATTCCGAAAGGTATTTTCTTTCTTGAAGTGCGCTGTATGTTTTTAAAGTTGACAAAAATGCCTTGGGCGGTTTCGGGACGAAGGTATACGGTGCTTGCCGTATCTTCCGTTACGCCCTGAAAGGTCTTAAACATAAGGTTGAATTTTCTCACTCCCGTAAAGTCCGAGTTTCCGCATACGGGGCAGGGAATTTTGTTTTCGGCAACATATTTTTCCATCTGCTCGTTAGTCCACGAGGCGATGTTCTCGGCAATTCCCTTCTTTTTCATGAAATCTTCTATAAGGTTGTCGGCGCGGTGGCGCGACTTGCAGGCTCTGCAATCCATCAGCGGGTCGGAAAAGCCTCCCACATGGCCCGAAGCCTCCCATACGGAGGGGTTCATAAGTATGGCGCAGTCTACGCCCACATTATAGGGCGACTCCTGAACAAACTTTTTCCACCAGGCCTTTTTGACATTGTTTTTAAGCTCTACGCCAAGGGGGCCATAGTCCCAG
>JAAZIO010000143.1 GCA_012800805.1 Clostridiales bacterium
CTGACCTTGACAAGTGCGCCGACTATATTATTTTTATAAAGAACGGCGAGATAATAGCATCCACAACAAAGGATAAACTGCTTGAATCTCATCTTGTGGTTAGGGGAGCCGGCGACGCTCTGCAAAAAGAGCAAGCCGGAAAAATTATAGGTCTTAAAAAACACAGTTTCGGATTTTCGGGCCTTATAAAAAAGGATGATTTATCGCTATTTAGCGGTATTGAAACAGAAAAGCCGAATCTTGAAGACATAATGGTTTACTACAACAGGGAGGGTTAAAGATATGAAAAACATAATAGGAAAAGAAATTCGTCTGGTGATTCCTCCCATATCTTATCTGCTTATGCTGCTTGCGGCGCTTCTTTTGATACCCAACTATCCCTATATAATTGCATTAAGCTACAGCCTGCTTTCTATTCAAATAATCTTTTCAGTGGCAAGGGCAAACAAAGACCACGAGTTTATGGCGGCTCTTCCGATACCCAGGTCGCACATAGTTTACGGAAAGCATTTTTCGATAGCTTTTATCCAACTGCTTCAGGTTGTATTTGCCATACCTTTTGCGCTGATATCCGCCCTGGTTTTAAACAAGACGGGCAACGAGGTGGGCATTGACGCAAACTTTACCTTGTTTGGAACGCTTTTTATATGCTACTCCTTTTTCAACCTTGTTTTGATGCCCTGGTATTTTCAAACAGGGTATAAGGCGGGTATCCCCATTATAGTCGCCGTGCTTAGCTACTTTGCGGTATATATGATACAAGAGATAATATTCAGCGCCATACCTTCTGCCAACACTCTGTTTGACGGATACTCTTTAGCCACCATAGGCTATAGGCTGTTATATCTTGCGTCGGGCGTTGCGGTATATGCGGTCTCGCTTATACTCTCTTGCAAGATATCTGTTAAAAACTTTGAAAAAGTAAGCTTGTGATATGAATATAGTCATTTCCCCAAAGAGCGAAAAACCGATATACGAACAGCTTTATGAGCAGCTCTCCTCTCAAATAATGAAAGGAGAGCTGCCCGCAAACTATTGCCTTCCGTCAATTAGGTTTGTGGCGAAAGAGCTTAACATCAGTGTTATCACGGTTAAAAAGGCGTGGGAGATGCTTGAGAGCGCGCGTCTTATTTACACAAGGGCGGGGATAGGCTGTTTCGTTTCAGACCTTAGCGAGGCGCACCTAAAAGACAAAAAGTACACCGCCGCAAAGGAAAGAATAAGCAAAGATATCGACTATTACAAAAGCCTTGGCTTAACGCTGGACGAGCTTATTGAACTTATAAAAGATGAATATAACAAAAACAAAACTTGAATATAAATAGATTTTGTTATTTAAAATTTTCGTATGGGTCAGCTTTCTCTTTTCTTTTAAAAACATAAAACTGATTTAAAACAATTCCTCTGTCAGTTAAAAAGCCTTCATGCGCTGGAAAGCGTTTTTTCATAACTGCTTTTTCAATTAATAAAATTACCACGGTCAGTATAACTATCACAAGGCTTATAAACTGCGACCACGATAAATGCCCGACAAATCCGCGGCTTTCGTCTCCGCGGAAAAACTCTATTATAAAGCGGAATACGGCATATGAAAGAAGATATGAAACGGTTAGCATGCCGTCTTTTCTCTTTTTTGAAAAAATGATGATAAGCGCAATAAAAAGAATCAAACAAAACGCGCTCTCAATAAGCTGGGTAGGTATCAGCGGCGTGTTTACAGGAGTATTTTGCGCAGCGGGGGAAGAAAAGACCACTCCTATCGCGCTGTCCGTAGGTTTGCCGTAACAGCAACCCGCCATAAAACATCCAAGCCTTCCAAA
>JAAZIO010000144.1 GCA_012800805.1 Clostridiales bacterium
TAAAGCCATCACTTAGAAAACACAATCTCTAATCACTGATAAAATTAAAAGCAACGGATTTCCGTTGCTTATTAACACATCTGTTCGATGTAAAACCCCGCCGTGCCGTGTGACGCAATTTTTTATAAACCCGTATGTTTACGGTGGGTTACTGGCTGTCGAGTTTCGCTGTCTTCCGCTGATAAAAAGATGCGGCCTGACATTGAAGACCCGAACCCGCCATCCCTTATAATTGCTGTGGTTCAAAATTGATGCGCCATCACGCGCAAAGCAGGTTGTGATTATATTTTAACACCGCATTTTGATAATATCAAGTCCCAAAATTTGTGTTTTAATGTCAAATCAATTAATTTTTCGGTATTGATAAATACTTAAATTAATGGTATTATTTAGTAATTAAAGGAGGGCTTATGACTGAGGTTAAAAAGTTAGACAAAAGAACCGTTACCATTATTTCTATAGTGGGTTTTGCGGTGGTTTTTGCCGTATTGCTCGCTTTAGCTTCCATATACGACCTTCAAGTAAGCATGATTTTAACGCGCGGCTCGCTGCCCGCGGGGAACTACTATTCCATAAACCAATTCGGTTTGTTCTTTGAAGCGTTCGGAGCGACTCCCATCTGGCTTGCGATTGCGGTCGCCGGCGTAATATTTTTCTGGAACGCTCCAAGAATTCAAAACACCAACGCAAAATGCAACAAGCGCGCCCTTGCGATATTTGTAATGTGCCTATGCGCGGTTGTCATATGCGTGGGCTTTTACTTCTTTATGTCGGATTTGCTTAAGTATGTTTTTGAACACATGGGCGACAAAGACTATTTAGACAAAGGATATGTAATAGGCTTAAATGTTTCGGTTTCCGCGGTCCTTACAGCTCTTTTGTTATTCGCCTGGAAGAACCTTGGCGAAGAAAGGCACAAAAAGCTTTTGTGGTTTGCCCTTGTGATTATCTTTACCGCCGCTTTCTATCTTCTTATTACGGTAATCAAGTCACCCGTCGGCAGAATGCGCTTTAGAACAATGAACGCCCTTGGCGACGCATCATACAGCGGTTACACCCCGTGGTATGTCATCAACGGTAAACGCAAGATTGCCGGGCTTCCTTCCGACAGCTGCAAGTCTTTCCCGTCGGGTCACACTTTTTCCGCCGGCGTCATCTATGTAATACTGGCTCTTCCCGACTTGTTTAAAAAGCTCAACAAGACTTGGGTTAAAGTTCTGCTTTGGCTGATTGCAATAGGATATACGGGAGTGGTGGCGGTAAGCAGAATCGTTGTCGGCGCCCACTATTTCTCCGACGTATTGTTTGGCGGAACCATAGCTTTTCTTGCCGCAATGATAGCAAGAGAAATCTTTGTTTTGAAAGGCGAACACTTTAAGAGCCTGTTTTGCAAAAAGAAAGAAGAGAGCGAAGTAAAGACAGAGTAATTTATAAAGACTTCCGAATATCGGAAGTCTTTTGATTAAGAATATTGTTGAGGGTATACAGTGGAAAATTATAAGAATGTAACAATACTGGAACATCCTTTGATAAGGCATAAGATAGCGATACTTCGCGACGAAAACACGGGGATGAAAGAATTCAGGGAGCTGATTGAGGAAATCACCATGCTCATGGCCTTTGAAAGCTTTAAAGATGTTCCCACAAAAACAGTTACCGTAAAAACACCGCTCGAGAGCGTGGAGCAGGAAGTGGTGGCCGAAAGGTCAATTGCCATTATTCCGATTCTCCGCGCGGGGTTAGGCATGGTTAACGGAGTTCACAAGCTTTTTCCCAACGCAAAGGTGGGTCATATCGGGCTGTTTCGGGATGAAGAAAAGTTAAGCCCCGTGGAATACTACTGCAAGCTGCCCGACGGCATAGAAAATATGACGGCGATACTGCTTGACCCCATGCTTGCCACGGGCGGCAGCGCAAGCGCCGCTATAGACTGCCTTAAAAAGCGGGGCGTAAAGCGTATCAAACTGATGTCAATCATTGCGGCGCCTAAGGGAGTTGAAAAAGTTACGGGGGAACATGATGATGTATCGGTTTACATCGCCGCACTGGACAGAGAGCTAAACGAGCACGGCTATATACTTCCGGGGCTTGGTGACGCAGGAGACAGACTTTTCGGAACAAAATAGAGGCTTTATGAACATACTGATTTTCGGCGGAGCTTTTGACCCTCCGCACGGCGAACACAAAAGAATACTGTCTGAGACGCTGAATTATCTAAGGGATAAGGGAATTATAATAGACAAAACCGTTATAGTTCCCACATACAACCCTCCGCACAAAGAAGGAGCGTTCTTTTCATTCGATACCCGTTTTAAAATGTGCGAGGCTTTTTTTGAGGGCTGCGAAGTTTCGGATATCGAAAAAAGACGGGGTGAGAACAACTATACCTGTGAGGTTTTGAAAGAGTTTAAAAGCGAGGGGCACTTATACTATCTTGTCGGCGGCGACAGTCTGATGAGGATAGATGGCTGGCATAAGCCGAAAGAAATATTCTCGCTTGCCAGCATTGTCGCGGTTAAAAGGTCGGGCTACACTCTGCCCGAGGTCAAAGCGGATGAGCTAAGGAAAAAATACGGCAGCGACATTAAAATTCTTACGCCTGATATCGAGGGTGAAAACATTTCATCCACAATGCTTAAAGCCCGCGCATTGATGGGAGATTTTTCGGAGCTATCCGAAACGGTTAAAGAGATTATAATAAATAGCAAAGAAGCCGAAAAATATTACGATATTTTAAGAAAACTAAAATCGTATCAAAGCGAAAGCCTTTTTTACCACAGCAAAATGACGGTGCTTAGAGCGGTCGATATAAACTCCTATCACAACCTTAAAATTCCATTTGAAAAGGTGTTTTTATCCGCTCTTTTACACGACAACGCAAAGGAAAGGCTTACTCTTGACGGCTTTGATGTCCCCGCCGACGCAATCGGCACCCCCGTATTGCACCAGTTCCTTGGAGCGGAGAAGGCCAAAAGGGATTTTGGCATAACGGATGAAGATATCCTATCCGCCATACGGTATCACACAACGGGCAGGGCGGGGATGTCTACGCTTGAAAAACTGATATATTCCGCCGATATGCTCTCGTTTGACCGGGATTATCCCGATATTGACAAACTTGTTGCCGCTATCTATAATGATTTTGAAGACGGCTTTTTCGCCACGCTGAAACACGGCTATGAATTCGTCATAAAAAAGGGAGTGAAAATATATCCCTTGACGGAAACGGCATATAATTACTACAAAAAAGAGGAAAAGAATGAATGCTCAAGAAGTTGAAAATTTAAAGTATCAAATAGCGCAAGTCCTTGACGAGAAAAACGCAATCGACATTAAAATTTTAAAAGTAGGCGAAATGACCATCGTCGCGGATTATTTTATTATCTGCACCGGCAAAAGCAACCAGCACGTTAAAGCGCTTGCCGATAACCTTATAGAGAAAATGGAAGAGCTTGGCGTCACGGCGCTAAGGAGCGACGGTATAAGAGACGGCAAATGGGCGGTTGTGGACTATGGCTCCATAATGGTTCACATATTCAACGACGAAACCCGCCTTTTCTACTGCCTTGAAAAGCTTTGGACCAACGAAGAAGGCACAAACCTTGAAACTTACAAAAAAGACGAATAAAAACCAAAAAATGGAAAATCCTAAGGATGTATGATATTATTTCCTTTGGATTTTGAAGCGGTCACATACGATGAGGATTTATCACGCCTTATCTGCCAAATCGAGGGCGTTACATCCTGCGTATATGTAGCAAATCAAGAGGTGGGAGTTTTGGCGGTTTTAACAGAGCCTTTGCTCCTCAGGTCCTCCAGAAAAAAATTGATTGAGGAAATCGAAGCCGCGCTTTCCCGCTCGGATTTAAAACTGAAAAGAATTGCCGTAACATTTTCGCCTGAGCTATACGGAAAGTGCCTGCTTGACCCCACGGACGAAGAGATTAACGGCATATACAGCGCGGCGCTTAAAGGTTGATATGAATATTATCGATATTATCGAAAAAAAGAAAAAGGCGATCTCCCTCAATAGAGCGGAGATTGACTTTTTTATTAAAGGCATTGTTTCGGGGCAGGTCAAGGATTATCAAGCCTCAGCGCTCCTTATGGCTATCTGTATAAACGGAATGGATAAGGAGGAAACATTCTATCTTACAGACAGTATACTGAACTCGGGCGATAAGGTTGACCTTAAAGGGATAAAGGGAATAACCGCCGACAAGCACAGCACGGGCGGCGTTGGCGATTCCACAACCTTTGTTGTGGCGCCCGCCCTTGCCGCATACGGAATAAAGTGCGCCAAAATGAGCGGCAGAGGCCTTGGCTTTACGGGCGGGACACTGGATAAACTTGAATCCTTTGACGGAATCGATATAAATTTGACACCCGCGCGGTTCATAAAACAGGTTAACGAAATAGGAATTGCGGTAACGGGACAGAGCGCTTCGCTGTGCCCCGCGGATAAAATACTATATGCCTTAAGAGATGTAACGGGGACTGTTGACAGCTTGCCGCTGATAGCTTCAAGCATAATGTCCAAAAAGCTCGCTGTCGGGGCGGACATCATCGTGCTTGACGTCAAAACGGGAGACGGCTCGCTTATGGGAAGCTATAATCGCTCGTTTGAACTTGCGCAGGCAATGGTGGAAATCGGCAAAGCGGCGGGCAAAAAAGCGGCGGCAGTCATCACATCTATGGACGAGCCGCTTGACAGCTACATAGGAAATTCGCTTGAGATTAAAGGCGCCATTGAGACGCTTGAGGGCGAAAGGAACCTGCTGTTTGAGGTATCAAAAAAACTTTTTGCTTTAACCCTTGAGCTTGCGGGCGTGAGCGGTGATGAAGCGGAGAAAGCATTCTACAAGGTGATAGATGACGGCTTTGCCCTAAAGAAATTTTATGAAATGCTGAAAGCTCAGGGCGTAAAGGATTTTACCCTTAAAGAGGCGGAGCGTAAAACCGTGGTTGAGGCGGACGTGGACGGCTATGTATCAAAAGTCGCGGCTAGAAAGCTGGGACTTACGGTCATGCGCATGGGCGGCGGAAGAACGGTCGCAACCGATACCATAGACCACACGGTGGGAATTAAAATTCTAAAGCGGGCGGGAGATAAAGTGATAAAAGGCGAGCCGCTTGCTATAATCTATCACAACAAAAAAGAAATTGACGAAGTGATTAAAGACACAAAAGAAGCGTTTAATATTGATAGCGATAAAACGCAGCCAAATAAACTTATATACGGGGTGGTCAAATGATAAAACTTGAAAGCTATATAGACTACACCTGCCTTAAGGCGGACGCCACGGCCAAAGACATTGAAAGCCTTGTAGGAGAGGCAAAAAGGCGCGGATTTTACGGCGTATGCGTAAACCCTTATTATGTTCCATATGCCAAAAAACTTTGCGAAGGCAGCGATGTGAAAGTAGTTACCGTATGCGGATTTCCTCTTGGACAGAGCGTAAGCGCGGTTAAAGCCTGCGAAGCTGCGGTTGCGGTTTCGGACGGCGCCGATGAAGTGGATATGGTCATTAACATCGGGGCGCTTAAAAGCGGCAAAGACAAGATTGTGGAGGACGATATAATAGCCGTAGTAAAATGCGGCGTTCCCGTTAAGGTCATTCTTGAAGCGGGGCTTTTGACGGACGAGGAGATAATAAGAGCCGTGGAAATAGCGATAAAGGCGGGCGCGGACTTTGTCAAAACCAGCACGGGATTTTTGGCGGGCGGCGCCACCGAACACGCTGTATCGCTTATGGCAAAGGCGGCAAAAGGAAGAATAAAAATAAAAGCTTCGGGCGGGATAAGAACAAAAGAGGCGGCTTTGAAATTCATTGAGTTGGGCGCGGACAGAATAGGCGCGTCCCGTATGTCCGAGTAAAACTTTTTTGAAAAGCTTTTATTAAATAAGAAATATAATATAAAGTTTTTATTAAATAAGAAATGTAATATTGAAATAAACATTACTTGACATATACTGTCTCTGGTGTTAATATTAACTTGCTTCAGGGCGGGGTGCGATTCCCCACCGGCGGTGACAGTCCGCGAGCCTTTTGGCTGATTAGGTGAAATTCCTAAACCGACGGTATAGTCCGGATGGAAGAGGCTGCGCGCTTTGCCTTGGGCAGAGCTTTTTTATTTTGGGAGGGAATATGGATAAGGAAAAATTGAGCCGCGGTTTAATAGAAACCGAAAGCAGCGATAATAATTTCGATACCGTTATGAGTGAAAGAAACGAAAGCGGCAAAAAGGGCGCAAAAAAGAGGGTGGACGGCGCAAAGGCAACGGCTTATTTAACTAAGATTGCTATACTTAGCGCCATAGCTTTTTTGATGTATTTTTACGTCAAGTTTCCGCTTCCGATGATTTTTCCTAAGTTTTTGGACATCCAGATATCCGAGCTTCCCGCGCTTCTTGCGGGCTTTTCAATGGGTCCCGTCGCAGGGGCTATTGTGGTTATCGTTAAGTGCTGCATAAAAATGCCGTTTTCATCCACGGCTTGCGTTGGAGAATTAATTGACATCTTGATAGGGCTAAGCATGGTGCTGCCGGCATCCATTATTTATAAATACAAAAAGAATATCAAAGGAGCGGTCACGGGAATGGGCATAAGCATCGCTCTTTCCGTTACTGTGGCAATGCTTGCAAACCGCTTTGCCGCTGTGCCTTTATATGTTAAACTGATATTCAACGGCAGCTGGGCGCCCTTGATTAATATGTGCAAGCCGCTTTATCCGAATATAACGGCGGACAACTTCTACGCCTACTACATTTTTGCAGCGGTATTGCCGTTTAATGTGCTTCGCTCCTTTATAACGGCGCTTCTTGCGTTTGTTTTATATAAGCGGCTGTCTAAGATACTTCACTGGGAAGGTCAGGCAATAAACATGAATAAAGAGTTTCCGTATCCCAAAAATCCCGTGACAATTGACATTAAAGGCGAAAAGGCAATGATTCGCTTTGGGGCTCGCTTTGCAAAATATCTTAAAGGCGGAGAACGCATAGTCTTAGAGGGCGACCTTGGGGCAGGAAAGACTACATTTACAAAAGGACTTGCTAAAGGGCTTGGCGTCAAAGAAGATGTAACAAGCCCGACTTTTACCATTCTAAATGTTTATGAGAGCGGAAGGCTTCCCCTATATCACCTTGACATGTATAGAATTGGCGATGAAAATGAAATATATGAAACCGGCATACTTGATACCATAAACAACGGCGGGGTGACGGTTATTGAGTGGAACAAGCTGCCCGACGATGTCAAGGCATGCGTAATCAAGATAGAGCGCACGGGGGAGAATTCGCGCAAAGTGGAGGTTAAAACAAATGAACTTTTTAGCGTTTGACACATCGCGCGACAGCCTGACAGTGGCGCTAAGCTATAATGATAAATTATATTATCGAGATTGCCCCAATGAAAGAATGAGGCACTCGGAGCTTTTTTTGACGCTGGCGGAGCAGCTTCTTAAAGAGGCGGAAGCGGATATTAAAGAAATAGGAGCTTTTGCGGCAGTGGTGGGCCCCGGCTCTTTTACAGGAATAAGGATAGGCATATCAGGAGCAAACGCTCTTGCTTTTTCCACGGGAGCAAAAAGGGTTGGCATCACGGCGTTTGAGCTTATGGCATATAATATAGACGGCGAAGCCACGCTTACAATCGAGGCGGGGCAGGGCAATAAGTATGTCGCATACAAAAAGAACGGCGAATACATCTACGATTTCATTGAAAAGGGCGTCGAGGTTTCGGCTTTAGGAACGCTAATAGAGCAGTCCTCGCTTTCGGATTTCCCAAAGAGAATGGCGGATGTCGTAAAGGAGAAAATAGAAAGACAAAACTTTTGCGACATGCTGGCGCCTATGTATCTTAGAAAATCGCAGGCGGAGAGAAACTATGATATTTGAGCCCCTCCGCTATGAGCATTTAAAACAGATGGCCGCTATCGAGCCCGAGGCTTTCAGCGCGCCTTGGACCGAAAGAATGTTCATCCCCGAGGTTGAAAGCGATAGGGCGTTCTATAAAGTGGGAGTTAACGGAAGCGAGGTTATATGCTACGGGGGTTTTCACAAGATATTCGACGAAGCGCATATAACTAATATAGCGGTCAAAAAGGAATACAGGGGAAAGGGCTACGGCAAGCTTCTTTTAAGCGAGCTTATCTCTCTTGCAAAGCTTAACGGTGTAAACTCGATGACGCTTGAGGTAAGCGTAAACAACCACAGGGCGAGAAACTTATACGAAAGTTTCGGCTTCGTCCCCTCAGGGATAAGAAAAAAATATTATCCCGACGGGGCGGACGCGATAATAATGTGGAAGAATTTAATCTGATTTGATTTTTACCGAAGATGGCCGGGAGGTAGGCTATCTTTCATTACATAACATTCGGTAAAGGAAAGGATATCGTTTTTTTGCATGGCTGGGGCGGAAGCGCCGACAGCTTTTTATTTGTCGCAAAAGACCTTTGCAAAAATTACAGGGTAACCCTTGTTGATTTCTACGGCTTCGGAAAATCGCCCGAGCCCGTTTGCCCTATGACCGTCCCGGATTACGCCCAGACGCTTATCGAGCTTTTCAGAGAGCAAAAAATAGAAAAAGCAATCATCATCGCTCACTCTTTCGGAGGAAGAGTTGCTATAAACCTTGCCTCAAAAAGAGCAGACCTTGTGGAAAAGCTTGTTTTAATAGATTCCGCGGGAGTTAAGCCAAGGAGAAAGCTCTCATACTACATAAAAGTTTTACGGCACAAAATAAGGCGGGCTTTGGGGCTGAAAGGGCTTGAGGGCTCATCCGATTACAGAGTGCTTTCCCCCGTTATGAAAGAGACATTCAAACTTATCGTAAACTACGACCAAAAGAAGGAGCTAAAAAGAATAGTCGCCCCTACCGCTATCTTTTGGGGGGAGAAAGACAAGGAAACTCCCTTATATATGGCGCGTATAATGAATAGGAAAATCAAAAACAGCGCCTTGTTTGTTTTAAGCGGAGGGCATTTTTCCTATATCGACGATTATTTCCGCTTCAAAAAAATACTCGACGCTTTCTTAGACGGTTAATAAGGGGGGATATCGTGTTTTTAACATACGGCGACTATATATTTTTCGCCCTCGGCTTTGCGGTTTTTCTGTTTGTGTCAAAGCCTTATCTTCATGCCGTCCAGTTGGATGGCTATAAAGCCAAATCGCTCTTTAAAGCAAGGGGAATCTTCCGCCAGTATCTTTACGATGCCCTTGCAGCTTTTGCGTTTATCGCGCTTTGGGTGATATTTTTCTTTATTCCTTCACGCGCGATGATAGGGCTGATATTCGGCATATTGTTTTTTATATATTTAGGCGTAATTCATATTTTGCCCGACAGGCAAAAGAAGAAAAAACCGCTAAAATACACTAAACGCGCCATAAGACTCATGGTATTCAATGCCTTGCTGTTGTCATCTCTTGAACTTATTGTTGTCGGGCTTTTAAACGGGCGTTTTGGGGGCGGCTACGCAAGGTATCTTATTTATTATTTCTCACCGTTTTTCTTCCCGTTGGTCTTTGCTCTGTCCACGGTTTTGATTTATCCGCTGGAGAGGCTGATTCACGCTTGTTATAACCTTTCGACAAGAAGAAAGCTAAGAAAGCGTAAAGACCTTATAAAAATTGCGGTTACGGGAAGCTACGCCAAAACCAGCGTCAAAAATTATCTTTGCAAAATATTGGAGAAACGCTACAAGGTTCTTTGCACGCCCGCAAGTTACAACACCCCCATGGGAGTGTCTCTTACCGTTAAAAAGCTTACCGAGCTGGACGAGGTTTTCATCTGCGAAATGGGCGCCAGAAAAACGGGAGACATAGAGGAGCTGATGAAAATCATTGAGCCGCAGCACGCAGTACTCACGGGCATATCCAACCAGCACCTTGAAACATTCAAAACAGTTGAGAACATTGTTGCCGAAAAAACCAAAGTTTTAAATGTTACGGGCGTAAAAGTCGCCGCGGGGGATTGCAAGTTGGTTCCAAGAATCGACGGCGTTTGCTATGTCGGAGAGGGGGAAAACAACGAAATCAGATACGGCGGAGTGCAGCTTAGCGAAAACGGGAGCTGTTTTGTTCTGCACCTTGATGACGGCGACCTTGTCATAAAAACTTCGCTTTTGGGAAAGCACAATATAGCAAATCTTGCTCTTGCCGCCGCAGCGGCGTATAAGCTCGGGGCAAAAAGGGAGGATATCGAGAGCGCTATAGCTGAAATCGAGGCGGTTCCTCACAGGCTCAGCAAAATTTATTCGGGAGGCATTACCATAATCGATGACAGCTTCAACTCAAACTCAGTGGGGGCAAGGTGCGCTTTGGATGTTTTATCGCTCTTTGGCGGAAGAAAAATTGTTGTCACCCCGGGTCTTGTAGAGCTTGGCAAAGACGAGGAGGAGGAAAACTTCAACCTTGGAAAAGACATGGCGGCAAAGTGCGACATCGCAATTTTAATTGGCTTTAAGCGCTCAAAGCCCATAAAGGAGGGCCTGATTTCGGGCGGATTTGAGCCGTCAAACATATATATTTACGACACGCTGTTTGACGCGCAAAAGAACTTTCAAAGCTTGTTTAAGGCGGGAGACACCGTGCTGATATTAAACGACTTGCCTGACAATTATTAAGGGGGGAGATTATGAAAAAAAAGCTTGCCGTGATATTTGGCGGCGACTCATGCGAAAGAGATGTATCCGTAATCACGGGACTGCAGGCAATCGACGCTATCGATAAAAACCGTTTTGAGGCGCGCGGTTTCTTCTTCAGCCGCGGAAGATTTTATACCGCAGACAATCTGAAGGTAGAGGATTTTTGCGCGTTCGAGCCTGCCCGCTTTAAGGAGGTATTGCTTCATTGCGGGGCGTTTTACGAAATAAAAGGCTCAAAAATTAAGAAATTCTTCCAGCCCGAGGCGGCGCTCATGTGCGCCCACGGCGGCGACGGCGAAAACGGGGTGCTGTCGGGTTATCTTGAGATGATGGGCGTGCCTTACA
>JAAZIO010000145.1 GCA_012800805.1 Clostridiales bacterium
AAGCTGAAAGAGATTGTCGCAAGGCTCAGGAATATGTCGCCTTTGTTTAAAGCGGTAAAGGAGGACGCGAAAAATGTATAACGAAAGAGTAATGAAAGAGTTCGCCGCGCCAAAGAATGTCGGCGAAGTCGAAGGATACAACGCAATCGGCACCGTGGGCAACGAAAGCTGCGGCGATATAATGCAAATTACCATGAAAATTGAGGACGGCGTGATAAAGGACGCCAAGTTCAAAACATTCGGGTGCGCGGCCGCGGTGGCTTCAAGCTCCGTTGCCACAAACATGATTATAGGAAAGACCGTGGACGAGGCTTTAAAGCTTACAAACAGACAGGTTATAGAAGAGCTTGAGGGGCTTCCTCCGCAAAAGATACACTGCTCGGTGCTTGCCGAAGAGGCGATAGCGGCGGCTATTCAAAACTATAAAGAAAACCTTGAAAAGCAAGGAAATTAATAAAAACACGGCACGGCCGTGTTTTTTTAATGGTTTTATTTGTCAGCGGATTTTATGTTTATATCTTAAAGAGAGAAGCAAACTAGCCTTGGAGGATGTTATGAAGAAAGCTTTTGTTGTTGGTCTTGCAATCGGCGTTGCCGCGGCAATGACGCTCAAATACAAAAAGAACGCGTCTATGTTCTTTAAAGGAATAAAGTGCGGCAAAGATATCTCAAAAGAAGCGGAAGGGGATTAAAATATAGCGGCGCAATGCGCCGCTTTTTTTATGCTTTATTCAATATCGTGTAGGTAAAGTCAAGGGGTTCTCTAGGTATGTTGTTTTCGGGAGATTTCGCCCACTCCAAAAACTCTAGCACCGAGCTTATCGCAATCGCAAACCCCATGTTGTCGATGTCGCTGGAGGCTATTTTCGATACAATCACTCCCACAACCACGCCGTTATTGTTTATCATGGGCCCGCCGGAGTTTCCTGGGTTTACTGCCGCGTCGGTCATGATGTATTTGGCATCGCCCCAGTTGCTGGCATAAATGCCCTCGTTGGAGATAACTCCCGTTGTTATTGAAAAACCGATGCCCGCAGGGTTTCCGATTAACGCCACTTCTTCGCCGAGCCTCATATAGTCGGAGCTTGCAAGAGAAAGCGCCTTATGGCTTGAGGGCGATGGCGGATCGGAAGAAAAGGTTAAAAGCGCAAGGTCGTTTCCTTCGTCTAACGCAACAACCTTAAGGGTAAACTGTGTAGGATTGTCGTAAAATGAGCATTTTATTGAGGAGTGGGGATTCGTTTTGTTGAAATATTTATAAGTTACTACATGATGGTTGGTTAAAAGATAGCGATTGTCGCTGTCGCTTATTAAAAATCCCGTGCCTTTGGAGGTTCCGTAGTTTGGAGTGGTGCAGGTGATAAGCGCAACGCTCTTTAGACAATTGTCCCTTACATATTCGCCGATTGGCATAATCAGCCTGTTGAGGGCGCCGTCGGCGGCTCGCTCAACCACATCGCTGATTATGTCTTTGTCTTTAAGTTCTTTATTTATTGCCTCCTGATACTGAGTTTTCAGGCTCTGGTTCAGACCCTGCATAAAGCTTTCGGCAATTTTGTCTTTTAGCGTAGCGAGAACGATAATGTTTGCAATCAAAGCCAAAGCAAGCACCGCGGATATAACGATAAGAGCGATGTTCACTCTTTTTAATGACGCCGTTTTCGCCTCGTAATCATGATTGCCGCGATACTCAGGCTCTTCGTTTTTGAAATTGTAGAAATCGTCCACTTTTACCGCCTCCCAAAATTCTTTCATTGATTATACACTATTTTGTAAACTGAGTAAATATTTTAAATTTATTTTCTTATTTTTTTCCAATTGTTTGTGTTTTTTATCCACTTTGGTATAATTATATTATGAAACCCGATATAGAAATCGCAGAATCGATTAAACCGCTTAAGATAAAAGACGTCGCGGCCTCTCTCGGCATTGACGAGAGCAGGCTTTTTGTTTATGGCGAACATATCGCTAAAGTTGAGCCCAAGCTTGACGGAAACAGGGGTAAGCTTGTTTTGGTTACCGCAATAAACTCCACTCCGATGGGCGAAGGAAAGACCACCATCGCCATAGGCCTTGCGGACGGGCTTAAAAGACTCGGTAAAAAAAGCGCCCTCGCGCTTAGGGAGCCTTCGCTTGGCCCTGTGTTTGGCGTAAAGGGCGGCGCCACGGGCGGAGGATACTCCCAGGTTCTTCCCATGGCTGATATCAACCTTCATTTCACGGGAGACCTTCATGCTATAACATCTGCAAACAATCTTCTTGCCGCAATGATAGATAATTCGCTTTTTCAAGGCAACCTCTTGGGGATAGACCCTGAAAAGATAGTCTTTAAGCGCGCTATCGATATGAACGACCGCGCCCTTAGGGAAATCGAGGTGAACGCCGGCACAAGCAAAATGCCCATCAAAAGAAAGGCGGAGTTTGTGATAACCGCGGCATGCGAAGTTATGGCAATATTCTGCCTTGCAAAGGATATGGAAGATTTAAGG
>JAAZIO010000146.1 GCA_012800805.1 Clostridiales bacterium
AAAAGATATAATACTTAAACTAGTTTAATAAAAAGTGCTATTATAAATAAAAAACAAAATGGATGCTTATGAAAAAAATTCTTGTCGTAAACGGGCCCAATCTCAATATGCTTGGGATAAGGGAAAAAGAAATATATGGCAGCAAAAACTATAAAGCCCTTAAAAGGTATATTAAAAATGAGGCGAAAAAAAGGGGGCTTAAGGTAAAGCTTTTTCAGTCAAACCATGAAGGGGAAATTGTTTATAAAATCCAAAAAGCTTATAAGAGGTTTGACGGAATAATCATAAACGCGGGAGCCTACACCCACACAAGCATAGCCATACTCGACGCCCTTAAGGCGGTAAACATAAGAACGGTTGAAGTGCACCTTTCGGACATCAACTCAAGGGAAGAGTTTAGAAAGCATAGCTTTATCTCTCTGTTTGCTGAAAAAACGATATGCGGCCTTGGTTTTGAAGGCTACAAAGAGGCACTGGATATACTAAAATAAAAAAGCCGCATGATGCGGCTTTATATATATTGACGCTTAATATTATTCGGTTTAAGAAAATTTTATTTTAAGACAGTACCGATATATTGATATCCCGTCTTTAGGGGAGCGTCATCCATCTTTTTGAAGCGGAAGCTGTCGCTCTCAAGGTATATATGGGATAGAGCTATGCCCATATCTATAAAGTCGGATATGTTTTTAAAGAAAGTAAGCAGAGGGTTCGGCTTTTTTCTGTAGCAGTGAATGAGGCCGTCCTTTGCGATAAAATACCAGCCCTGGGCGTTTATTGCGCTTGGGGCAAGGCGGGCGGCTTCGATTCTTTCATCCTCGCCCTCGGATATTTCGGTAAGGCTTTTTCTTTTAAATTCATCTTTATTTCTAAATAGGGGTTCAGCCGGCAGCCCCAGCGGCATGCTGATGATATATTTAAGCTTGCTGCTTAGTTTAACTTTTGGCTTTCCCGCCATTTTGAAGTAGGAGCCTATGCCGATAGAGGTAAGATACAAGCTTATCTGCTCACCTATAAAGCCGATGTTTTCCAGCGTTTTTTCGTTTTCCTCGCCAAAGAAAGCAAGGAAATACCTAGACTCGTTTTCCGAAATCTTTTCTTCGTTAAGCGTTATTTCGTAGTTGTCGTCTTTAAACAAAGGCCCTATGGTTTTGATGCGCGCTTTAATAAGCTCAAGAGTTTTTTCGTCCAATGCTTGGTTTTTGAATTTTCTTACAGATTTTCTTTTTTCTATAAACTCGTTTTTCATACTTTCACCATTTATTCCGTTATTTCACCTGCCGCCAAATCGTTGCCGTTTTCTTGCTCAATACAGCCGCTCTCGTCCTTATCGCTGTTTTTCTCATCCTCGCCGCATATGGACTTAGGCGCTTCTACTTGTGCTTTTTCAATTTCCATGTTGTCTATAATGTCATAATCAAGGCAAAGTTCGCCCCGTCTTTCGACAAGCTCTTTTCGCATAAGCTCTTTTGTTTTAAAATCGATTTTGTAAAAGAACATCGGTATCATGCTAAGCAGCATGCAAACGCCTGGGATTAAGACATATGCCGCAAATATTATGGTCTGCATTTTTTCGGTAATCAATACGCCCTTTTCATAGCCCGCGGCGCCCACGATAAATATTCCCACCGCGACCGAAAGCGCGTTGCTGATTTTGTTTGATAAGCTTAGCACCGCAAACTGGGTGCCCTCGGTTCTTTTGCCCGTCTGCCACTCCCTGTAGTCTACGATATCGCTAACCATAACCAGGGGCAGATAACCGCTGGGGCCAAAGGAAAATCCGATAATGAACTGGTAGGCAAGTATCGCCCATACTGAGCGCAGCGCCTTTATGCCTGATGAGTAAAGAATGAATGCCGATAAGGTGACGACAAAGCCATATACGGCAAAAACTATAAATGTTTTTTTCTCGCCCCATTTTTTGTTTATCATGGGAACGGTTATTATCATGATTGTTGAGCTTATCGCCGACGTCGTGCCAATCAGCCAGACAAGGTTTTCTCCCGCAAATTGCTGTCCAAACAGGGTTATGCCGTCTTTTAAAAGCGTTGCGGCCGCCTGAACGCCTATACCCATGCCCATGTTTCGGCCAAAGCCAAGCATAAAGGTCAAAAAGACGATAAAGAGCATTTTGTTGTCTTTAAGCTCCTTTGCCATTTCCTTAATGGACATTTTGTTGCTTTTGGTGGGGACAAGCTCACGGTTGAAAAAGTAGATGAGAATATATAAAGCCATACCGAAAAGCCCCATAAAAAGCGCGGATATCAGATATTGCTCTTTCAGTATCGCTCCGCCCGGGGACTTTGTTATAACGCACACCAAAGGAACGATAACGCTTGCCGCGGCAAGGCCGACAGACTTTAGCATATTGGCGATTCCCGCCGCCGCGTTTCTTTCCCCCGCCCTTGGGGAGAGCACGGCAAGCATGCCTTGTGAGGGGATGTCCGCAAACGACATCGCTATGTTCCAAAGCACCGTGGTAACAAGAATATAAGCGTACATTCCTATTTGGGTTTTAAAATCTATCGCGATGAATATAAGAATGGACAGCAGGGTGAAAGGGACCGCGGAAATCAAAATGAACGGGCGCATTTTGCCCGACTTAAACTTGCTTCTGTCAATCAGGTTGCCGATAAACGGGTCGACAATGGCGCTAATTAACTTTGAAACCAAGATGATAATGGCTACATACATCAAATTGGCGCCAAGAATTGATGAGTAAAACTGCGACTGGTAGCCGTTCATATAGCCAACGGCAAGCTGGAAACCCATCATGCCGACGCCGTAGACAAGCATCGAGCCAACGCTCAAATATTTTTTTTGTTCCATAAAAACCCCACATTATCAAATTTAAAATATTATACAATTTCATGACCACGTTGTAAATATCGATGTTTGGCCCTTAATTGGTTTTTTTTGAAATAACGATAAAAAAAAGAGTATGTGTTGTATAATTTATATAAATAATAATAAAGTTTTCCAAAAAAATGTAAAAGAAATTATATAAAAAACTTGAAAAAACTTTATAAGGGGTATAAAATAATCTTGCCGGAGGATTATTAAGAACAAAATCTTATACAGTTTGATATTAAGCGAGAGCGTAATTGAGGCGATAGATAGAGAAGCTGACAAAAAAGGGACCACAAGGTCGGGTCTTATTGACGAGATACTTTCCGAGCATGTTTCGGTTGTCACTCACGAGCAACAAATAAGAAAAATATTCCGTGAGCTTGACAGGCTGGTCGCAGGACATTTTGAGGAGCTCAGCCCGACAAACAGCCGTTCAATCGCTCTAAGAAGCTCGCTTGATGTCAAATACAAGCCTTCCGTCAGATATCAGTTTGAGCTTTCAAAAAACTTCGACACCACGCTTGGCAGGCTTAAAGTCCAGTGGAGGAGCAAAGCGCCCGAACTTCTTAGCAGAATCGAGGAGTTTGTAAGATACTGGACCGAGGCTGAAAAGCTGTTCTCGGGAGATGATTTCGCGGGGGCGGAATTCTTCCTTGAAGAGGGAAGATTCCAAAGGCTTTTTCTGACTCCAAAGGACTTTGAGCTTAAGCATAACATTATTGGAAGAGCGCTCTACGACTATATGCGCGCGTTTGACACGGCTCTTAAAAACTACGCCTCCGGAGAGAGCGACGGCTATAAGGATGTTGAAAAAAGCTTTGCAAGCTATGTAAAAAACACTGTAAAGAAACTGTAATGGACGCATCGAAATTCACAAAAAAGACGCTTGAGGCGACCATAAACGCTCAAAACCTTGCAAGGGAGAACGCCAACCAGCAGATTGCCCCTGAACACCTTGCTTTTGTTTTGATAAGCGATAGAGAGGGGCTGATAAGGTCTCTCCTTGAAAAAACGGGCGCGGATACCGAGGCTTTGGAAAAAGAGCTGCTTAATCTTATAAAGAAGCTGCCCAAAGTCATGGTTAGCGGAGGGGTTAGGGATAATCTCTACCTTGACAGGCAAACAGAGCGTATATACAGCCTTGCAGAGGAGAAGGCAAAAGAGCAAAAAGACCTGTATATCGGCGTCGAGCATCTTTTTTCAGCTCTGCTCGACTTAGCCGAGGGCGCGCTCTCGGGCGCGCTTAAAAAAGCCGGAGTTTCAAAAAAGGCTTTTTTAGAGGAGGTGAATAAAGTGAGAAACGGACCGATTACCACCGACAATCCCGAGGACACCTACGAGGCGCTTGAGAAGTTCGGAACGGATATAACAAAAAGAGCAAAAGAAAACAAGCTTGACCCCGTCATAGGAAGAGACGACGAGATAAGAAATGTCATAAGAATACTTTCAAGAAAAACCAAAAACAACCCCGTTTTGATAGGCGAGCCGGGGGTTGGCAAAACCGCGATAGCCGAGGGGCTTGCCCAAAGAATTGTAAGAGGGGACGTTCCCGAGGGTCTTAAGGATAAAAGGCTCATCGCACTTGACATGGGCGCTCTTATTGCGGGCGCAAAATACCGCGGAGAGTTTGAAGAAAGGCTTAAAGCCGTTTTGAACGAGGTCAAAAAGCAGGAGGGCAAAGTCCTGCTCTTTATAGACGAGCTTCATACGATAGTGGGCGCGGGAAAAGCCGACGGCGCTATGGACGCCGGCAACCTGCTAAAACCCATGCTTGCAAGGGGCGAGCTTCACTGCATTGGAGCGACAACGCTTGACGAATACAGAAAGTATATTGAAAAAGACGCGGCGCTTGAAAGGCGCTTCCAGCCCGTAATGGTAAACGAGCCTACGGTAGAAGACACAATCGCAATCTTAAGAGGTCTTAAAGAGCGCTATGAAATCTACCACGGGGTAAGGATACACGACGCAGCGCTTGTGGCCGCGGCCACGCTGTCTCACCGCTATATTACCGACAGGTTTTTGCCCGATAAGGCAATCGACCTTGTGGACGAGGCATGCGCTTTGATTAGAACCGAAATTGACAGCATGCCCGTTGAAATGGATGTCATTTCAAGAAAAATTATGCAGCTTGAGATTGAGGAAATGGCTCTGTCAAAAGAAACGGATAAGCTCTCAATGGACAGGCTTTCAGCTCTTAGGGCGGAACTTAAAGAAAAGAGGGAAGAGTTTGAAAAGCTCAAAAGACAGTGGGAAGCCGAAAAAGCGGGCATTAACGACGTTCAATCCATCAAAAAAGAAATCGACAGAGTAAATTCCGAAATAGAGAGGGCCACAAGAGAATTTGACTACGCTAAAGCTTCAGAGCTTCAATACGGCGCTCTGCCCACACTTATGAAAAAGCTTGAAGAGGCGGAAAAGGGCGGCGGAACGGAAAAGAAAAAAAGACTGCTTCGCGACCAGGTTACCGCGGACGAGATATCCTCAATTGTTGCGAAATGGACGGGAATTCCCGTAACCAAGCTGATGGAGAGCGAAAAGCAAAAGCTACTTTCCCTTGAGGCGGAGCTTCATAAGCGGGTGATAGGTCAAGATGAGGCGGTGCGGAAAGTATCAGAGGCGATAAGGAGATCGCGCGCGGGTATTGCCGACGCCAACAGGCCCATAGGCTCATTTATGTTCCTTGGGCCCACGGGTGTGGGTAAGACGGAGCTTGCAAAGGCGCTTTCTTCGATACTCTTTGACGACGAAAAGAATATGGTAAGGATTGATTTGTCGGAGTATATGGAAAAGTTCTCTGTGTCAAGGCTTATCGGCGCTCCTCCCGGTTATGTAGGTTACGACGAGGGAGGACAGCTGACGGAGGCGGTAAGAAGAAAGCCCTACTGCGTTGTGCTGTTTGACGAAATAGAAAAAGCCCACCCCGATGTGTTCAACATTCTTCTTCAGGTGCTTGACGACGGCAGGCTTACAGACAGCCAAGGCCGAACGGTGGATTTTAAAAACACCGTCATAATCATGACATCAAACCTTGGAAGCTCGTATATACTAGAGGGAATCGGCGCTGACGGCGAGCTGAAAGCGGGAGTAGCGTCTTGCGTTGACGCTTTGCTAAAGCAAACATTCAGACCCGAGTTTTTAAACAGGCTGGATGAAATCGTTATGTTTACGCCGCTCAGCAAAGGGCAGGTTAAAAATATCGTTGAGCTGATGCTGAGCAACCTTAAAAAGCGTCTTGAGGATAAGGAGCTTAAGCTTATTGTAAGCGATAGGGCTAAAGAAAAAATCATCGAAGGCGGTTTTGATGTCAACTTCGGAGCAAGACCCCTTAAGCGCTTTATCCAAGCCAATATCGAAAACAGGGTGGCAACGCTTCTTCTTGAGGGCAACCTCTTACAGGGCGACACGATATATATAGATGTGAACGAAAAAGGTTTTATTGTTGAAGCAAAATAAAGCCATTAAAACGGCATGGTTTTTTTTAGCGATAAAGCTCAAAAAGCAATTTTTATTAAATAGAATTTAATCATGCAATCAATTGTCTTAACTAAAAACAAGTAAAATTTTAATGCCCTATAAAACAATCAAAAAGTTAAAACACTGATTTCAACGAGCCGATAGCTTAAATTTAACGGGCTGAACCTTTAATATATTGAAGTAATTTATTAACTTTAAATCAAAAGTCTAAATAATCAATAGTCTAATAAATTTTTATAAATTAAACTTAAGCATTTAAGCTGCTTTGCTTTTAATAAGTAAAAAAGACTTAAATGTAAAAAACTGTATTTTTTGATTATGCATACACAAGGGCAAAAGACGCAAACTAATATCAGAAAGCGGCAAGAAAAGGAGTTTCTTAGCTCTATCCCGCTTAAGACTTAACACCCGCAAATAGAGATGCGGGTGTTTTTTCTATTTAAACCGCTCTAAGATTTTTTTTATAAACTTTTATAGCTTTATTGACCTAGGTTTTAATTGCATTATAAATAAAAAGCGGTTTTAAAATTTTAAAAGACAAAAAAGCACTAAAAAGCTAATTTATTGTTTTTTTTGAAAATTTACATTTAATGTTTCGCTTATTTTTGGGAATTTGTTTGATTTTTTATTTCTTTACTTTCAAGTGAAAAATGATAATCTTTTGCTTTATAAGATTGAAATAGTTTGATATGGAAGAAAAGTTTTTAAATTTAGTTTTTAAATACTCTAGATTTAAGAAGAACAATTTTTAATATACTGAACCATTTTTTTAAGGAAAATAGTAAGACGGTTTTATATTATAATAAAACGCTTAAAACAAAACGCCAAACAAAAGAGCGGCAAAACTAATTACGCTTTTTTTTAAACAAAAAGACGCATCTAAGATGCGTCTTGGTGCGAGGGACGGGACTTGAACCCACATGATATTGCTATCACTAGAACCTGAATCTAGCGCGTCTGCCAATTTCGCCACCCTCGCGTGGGGCATTAAAATAGTATAACAAAAGGCGCGGATTGTCAATTATATGTGCCGATTTTGTTATGGCGGAGATTATTCGTGCTTGACTTTTTTTAGGCTTTGCTGCATAATATAATTAAACAATAGAGAAAAATTTTTACACTTTGGAGTGAATATGGAAAAATCGGCTTCAAAATTCAACGGCAGCGCTTGGGGGCTGCTTGGAATGAGCTTGCTTGCGGAGTTAATAAGCATCCTGACTTTTGGCATAGCTACGCCTTGGGCAGTGTGCATGATGTATAACTGGTATATTAAATATACCGTAATTGACGGCAAGCAGCTTTATTTTACAGGTAAAGGCGGGGAGCTGTTTGGCAGTTACATTATTTGGTTTTTGCTCTCTGTTATAACGCTTGGAATATA
>JAAZIO010000147.1 GCA_012800805.1 Clostridiales bacterium
CGCTGAGAAAGCAGGGCGTATCGGCGGAATCGGACATTTGCGAAAGAAGCCTTAAGGCGCAGATGAAATACGCCGATAAGATAGGCGCGGAATATGTCATAGTGCTTGGCTCCGACGAGATAAAAAACGAAACCGTAAAAATAAAGAAAATGTCGGACGGAAGTGAAACCGTCTGCTCGATACAAGACATCGCGGAGGCTGTCCGTTGATTGAATGGGGAACCGTTGTCAAGCTAAAAGGAGATAAAGCGGTTGTCCGCTTTAACCGTAAATCCGCCTGCGACAACTGCCGCATGTGCGCGGTTACCAAAGACGGTATGAAGGTTGAAGTTGTCGTAAAAAACACCCTGAACCTCTCCGTCGGCGACAGTGTGGCAGTGGAGATGGGGGAGCGATTTGTGTTGACAGCGGCTGTTATAGTGTATATAATACCATTGCTGCTTGTAGGGCTTGGAATTTATCTGGGACTTTTTATTTCCGACCTTATGAGCGCCATATTTGCGGTGGCAGGCCTTGTTTTGGGCTTTATAATTGCGATTAGCATCGACAAACAGCTTAAAAAAAAGAAAGGTTTTTCGCCGCGGATGGTTGAAGAGCAAATGGCTGTAAGCCTGCCGCAAGAGAGCGATAAGCAAGAATAAGTTTATCCCGCAAAAATAAAAATTACCGGTGAATACAGGAGATGTATCATGAGCAGTATTATCCTCACAAACGACAGTTTTGACGAGGCGACGAAATCGGAAAAACCCGTGCTTGTCGACTTTTGGGCAAATTGGTGCGGCCCCTGCAAAATGCTCGGACCAGTTATCGAAGAAATTGCATCCGATTTTGACGGAAAGGCTGTCGTTGCGAAAGTCAATGTAGACGAAAACGCCGACTTGGCCGAAAGGTTTGGCATTATGACCATACCCGCAATGTTTATTTTCAAGGAAGGTCAGGTTGTGGAAAAACTTGTTGGTTTCAGAACAAAGTCGCAAATAGCGTCGGTGCTAGAGAAATACATATAATCTTAAACAAAGGACGAGAAAATAATGGTTGACCTTAAAACTATAAGGCAGATTGACAAAGAGGTTTACGACGCGATGCTCCTTGAGCTTGAGCGTCAGCAAAACAACATCGAACTTATAGCAAGCGAAAATATCGTGTCCCCCGCGGTTATGGCAGCGGCGGGCACTTTTTTAACCAACAAATACGCCGAAGGCTACCCCGACAAGCGCTATTATGGCGGTTGCGAGTATGTGGACATAGTTGAAAAACTGGCTATTGAAAGAGCCAAGGAACTTTTCGGCGCGGAGCATGCCAATGTTCAGGCGCACAGTGGTTCAAACGCCAACTTCGCCGTTTACTATGCTATGCTCAACCCCGGCGACACGGTGCTGGGAATGTCGCTTTCCGACGGCGGACACTTAACCCACGGCGCCAAGGTAAACCTTTCGGGTAAAATATTCAACTCCGTAACATACGGAGTCAACCCCGAAACAGGCATAATAGACTATGAAAAAGTCGAAGAGCTCGCAAAAGAGCACAAGCCCAAGATGATTGTCGTTGGCGCAAGCGCGTATCCCAGAGTTATTGACTTTAATAGGTTCAGAGAAATCGCCGACAGCGTTGGCGCTTATCTTATGGTCGACATCGCCCACATTGCGGGCCTCGTGGCCGCCGGGCTTCACCCAACGCCCGTAGGCATTGCGGACTTTGTTACTTCCACAACGCACAAGACTCTTAGAGGCCCAAGAGGCGGTCTTATCATGTGCAAGGCAGAATATGCCGCTCAAATAGATAAGGCTATATTCCCCGCGTCACAGGGCGGCCCGCTCATGCATATAATCGCGGCAAAAGCCGTCGCGTTCAAAGAGGCTTTGACTCCCGAGTTTAAAGCCTATCAAGCTCAAATCGTAAAGAATGCCAAAGCCCTTTCCGAAACGCTGTTAAAAAGAGGCATCAAGCTTGTTTCGGGCGGCACCGACAACCATCTAATGCTTGTAAACCTTGTTGGCACAGGCATAACGGGCAAAGAGCTTGAAAAGCTTTTGGACCAAGCCAGAATCACGGTTAACA
>JAAZIO010000148.1 GCA_012800805.1 Clostridiales bacterium
AATTATTTAGTTTTAATAACAGCTTAATTTTTATTTAACCGCTTACAGTAAAATTTTTAGTTTAACCTTATAAAATTCCGTTCACAAACGCTTCGGGGTCAAAGGTTATAAGGTCGTCTATCTTCTCGCCTACACCGACATACAAAACGGGAAGAGACAACTCCTCCGCTATCGCAATAACAACGCCGCCTTTTGCGGTTCCGTCAAGCTTTGTCAATATTATGCCGTCAAGGTCGATGTCTTCGGAAAATACTTTTGCCTGCGCTACGGCGTTTTGACCGGTGGTTGCGTCAAGCACAAGATACTTTCTGAAATCCGCGTTAGGCATTTCTCTGCCTACGACCCTGCAGATTTTTTTAAGCTCTTCCATGAGGTTCTTTTTGTTGTGGAGCCTTCCCGCTGTATCAATCAGTATTACATCGGTATTCTTGGCTTTCGCGGATGCGATGGCGTCGAACACCACTGCGGCGGGGTCGCTCCCCTCGCCGTGATGGATTACCCTGACACCCGCTCGCTCGCCCCAAACTTCAAGCTGGTCGCTGGCGGCTGCCCTGAAAGTGTCTGCCGCGGCTACAACCACGCTCTTTCCCTCTTTTTTGAACTTGTTCGCGAGCTTGCCGATTGCGGTAGTTTTTCCCACCCCGTTTACGCCCGCAAGAAGTATAACCAAAGGATATGAGTAGTCGTCAAGCTCAAAATCCACCGAATACCTTAAAAGCTCTTTTAGCGCCTCTCTCGCCTCTTCGGGCTTTGTCAGCTTCCTTTCATAAATTTCGTCCTGAAGCTGCTCTATCAGGTTTTGGGTTGCCGCAACTCCGATATCGGCTGAAAGCAGGGCTTCTTCAAGCTCCATGAAAAAATCATCGTCCAAAGCCTTCATATTAAAGACTTTGTAAAGCTTTTTAGAAATAGCCTCTTTTGTCTTTTTCAGTCCTTCGGAAATTTTTGAAAAGAAAGACATAACTACCTCATTATGACGCCTGTTTTTGCGCTTCGTCCACTCTCTTTACGGCTTCCTCAAACTCAATGGACACAATCTTTGTCACGCCTTTTTCTTCCATAGCTACGCCGAATATCGTGTCGGCATGCCTCATTGTGGGCTTTCTGTGCGTAATGACGATAAACTGCGTCCTGTCGCTGAACATTCTTAAAAGTTCGGCAAACAGATTGGCGTTGGCGTCGTCGAGCGCTGCTTCGATTTCGTCCAGAACGCAGAAAGGCATGGGCTTAAGCTGAAGAATTGCAAAGAGTATCGCAATGGCCGTAAGCGCCTTTTCTCCGCCCGAAAGAAGTGATATATGCTGAAGTTTCTTTCCCGGAGGCTGTGAGAAAATCTCTATGCCTGCCTCAAGCGGGTCGACTTCCTTTCCGTCCTCGCTCGGTTCAAGCGGCTCCAAGATGAGCTTTGCGTTTCCGCCGTCAAAGAGCTTTTTGAAAATGGTCTGGAAGTTTGCGTTGATTTTTTCAAACGCGTCGTTGAACTTGACAACCATTTCCGCCGTCAAATCGGTTATGATTTTCTTCAAGTCGTCATACGCCGCCTGAACATCATCCCTTTCAGCGGTGAGCATCTGATAGCGCTCCTCAAGCTCCTGAAGGTCCTGAAGCGCCCTTAAGTTGACATCGCCAAGCCTTGCAATCTCACGCTTGATTGAAGCAATCTCGCTCTGCGCGCCGTAGTATTTGAAGTTTTCGTCTTTAATTTCAAGAGCGTTGCCGTATGTTAAGTTATATTCATTCAGAATATAATCCGCCATGTTATTGATTTCAATATCCGCCCTTTCAAGCAGGCCTTCGTCACGGATTTTCTTTTCGGTAAGAAGCGCCTTTTCCTCCTGCGCCCTTGACTTTATTCCGTCAAGCTCACTTAAGCGGGCGTTCATGGCTTTCTTCTTTTCCGAGAAATTCTCAACTTCTTTTTCAAGCTCTTCGATGCGCTTTAAATCTTTTTCGGAAAGCTGCTCTTTTACGGGAGCGTTTCTTAAGCTGTCAAGGCGCGATGTCACCGTCATAAGCCTGGCGTTGACATCAAGCAGGCTTTCTTTTAGTGACGCTTCGTCCCTTTGGGCGTTGTATATATCAGTGTCCAGGCTGTCTATAGCGCTCTTTACGGTAGCTATTTCAATCCTAAGTTCCATTATGCGCTTATAGAGCCTTTCCTTTTCGCTCTTTTTCTCTTGAGAAATCGTCTTGGACTGTTCGTTTAGAGCGCCGTATTTTTCTTTCTTCTCCTGAACGCTCATCTCCAGCCTGTCTATGGATGATATCTGGCGCTCGATTTCCTCAATCAGCCTGTTTACATGCTCAAGCTCGTCCGTATGCTTTTGGATTTCCGCTTTGATATGCTCCGCCTGTGAAGAGCTGAGTTTTACCCTCTCTTCATACAAGCCGCGCTTTAAGCTGAGCTCTTTTAATTTTCCGTCTATGTTGTTATGCTCTTGGGTTAATGTTTCAATCTCTTTTTCCGACTCTAGCTTTCTTAGCGTCAAGGCGTCAAGGCTTGCCTTTTGCCTGTCCAAAGCCTCTTTTGCAAGAGCGATATTTTTTTCCTGTTCCAAAAGACCCGTTTTTTCGCTCTTCACGCTTCCGCCCGTGATTGAGCCGTTTTTAGCGAAGATGTCACCGTCAAGCGTAACTATTTTAAACGCCTGACGATAGTTTCTAAACAGCCTTACGCCGGTGTCGATGTTGTCAACGACCACGGTGTCGCCAAGAAGCCCCGCCATGAGTTTGTTATATATGGGATTATATTTAATCAATTGGGAAGCAAGCCCCAAACAACCCTTTTCATTCAGCGCGGCCCTTATATCGTCGGTAATCGCCCTGTCTCTGCAAGCGGAAAGCGGTCTGAATGTCGCTCTGCCGTAGCGCTTCATTTTCAGATAATTTATAAGGTGCTTTGCGTCGTCTTCGGTCTTTACTATTACATTTTGCAGGGTCGAGCCCAAAGCGCAGTCAATTGCGGTTATGTATTCTTCGGGCACGTTGATTACTTCCGCCACAACGCCCATGATTTTTTCAGAAAGCTGCGGATTGCTCTTTGCGTCGTTCATCAGGTTTTTGACGGCTTCTTGGTAACCTCTGTAGTTTTCCTTTACGGATATCAACGCTTTTATGTTGCCGTCAAGCTCGCCTATCTTTGAATTTAGACGCATTATATCAATGTTATACTGCTCTACCGCCTGCTTAAGCTCCATTCTTTCGGAAAGGATTTCGTTGTTCTTTTGCGTAAGCTCCGCAATCTCTTCTTTTATGGAGTCAAGCGTGCCTTGAGCAATGGATATTGCCGTAATCTGCTCATCAAGCTGTGCGCGTTTAAGATTAAGCGCCTCGCTTAAGTTCTTTTGACGCTCTATGTTGATGCCCTTTTCGGTGGTAAGCCCAGTCAGATTGCCTTTTAATGCGGATAACTCCTCAACCGAGCGGACATACTCAAGGTTTTTCCTTTCAAGTTCGCTCTCTTCTTTTGCGAGAATCTCGCTTAAGTTGTTATATTCGCTCTCGCATTTTTTATACTCGGCGTCAAGGCTTACGAAATATTTAAGCTTTTCTTCCTTTTGAGCCTTTAAATTTTCAATTCTTTCGGAAATTGTTGAAAGTCTTGTCTCAAGGCTTGTCCTTTCTGCCTTAAGGCGAGTCTCGTCTTCGGTCAAATTTGTCAGCTGAAGCTGGAAAACCTTGCTTTCGCCCGCAATTCTCTCCGCGTCTACTTTTAAAGTTAAAAGCTCGGCATTCAAAGCTTTAGAGAGGTCGTCGATTGCGGCAAGCTCTTCCATAAGCTTGTCAAACTCTCTTATGGCTTCTTGCAGCTCATGTTCGTTTTCTTCTAATTCAAGATTAGTCTTTCTTAAACGCTCGTAAATTTTGGATTTTACTTTTTCGTTGTTTTCATATTGATAAATAAAAAGGTTGACTTCCTGTTTTCTTAAAGCTTCCTTTAACTCAAAATATTTCTTTGTGGCCTCCGCTTGCTTTCTAAGCGGATTAAGCTGCCTTTCAAGCTCCGCTATCCTTTCGTTTGCTATGCTGAGGTTTTGGCTTACCTTTTCAAGTTTTCTTTCGGCCTCGTTTCTTTGGTAGCGGAACTTGGATATCCCCGCGGCTTCCTCAAAAATATGCCTGCGGTCGTCGGGTTTAACGGAAAGTATCTCGTCAATCCTTCCCTGGCCGATGATTGAATATCCTTCTTTTCCTATGCCAGTATCGTGGGTAAGGTTAATAATATCTTTCATTCTGCAGCGCGAGCGGTTAATGTAATACTCGCTGTTGCCGCTTCTGTCAAGACGCCTTGTTATAACGACTTCATCAAAATTGAGGCCGGGGAAAACTTTTCCGCCTTCGTTATCAAAATAAAGGGATACCTCGCAGTATGAAAGACTGCGTCGGTTTTCGGTACCGTTAAAGATGACGTCCTGCATGCTTTTTCCGCGGAGCGTTTTCGCGCTCTGCTCGCCCAGCGTCCAGCGGATTGCGTCGGCTATGTTGGACTTTCCGCATCCGTTGGGGCCGATGATAGCGGTTACGCCGTCTTTAAACTCTATCGTTACCTTGTCGGCAAAGGATTTGAATCCCCTTATTTCAAGCTTTTTAAAATTCAAAAAGTAACCTCTTAAATTTGATGCCTAGCTATTATAGCATAATGACCCTGTCAAAACAAGGCTTTTACTTATTAAATTTGATAAAACGGTCGATTTTGTTGAAACTAAAACGAAAAAAGTCTAAGGCTTTAAAGATTAAATCATTTACAATTTAGCAGCGGTAATTTTTAATATATAATTGCTCTTTAATTTTTTCCAAACAGCTTTTTGTTCTTTATTTCGTATAAGGCTGCTTTTGCGGCGTTTTGCTGGGCTTCTTTTTTCGTTTTGCCTTTGCCCTCTCCCATTTTGATATCATTGATGTATACTGCAAAAGTAAACATGGGATTGTGCGCTGGGCCCTCACCAGAAATCATTTCATAGCGATGCACAAGAGAGTTTTTTAGCGCATATTCGTTAAGCTTTGACTTATAATCATGCGTTGTCTGGCTTTTGGCTGAAAGATTTATTTGCCCGTAAAGTGTCCTTAATATAAAATCCTCCGCTTCCTTTATGCCGGAATCCAAAAAAATAGCTCCCACAATCGCTTCATAAAGGTCGGATTCGACGGAGGGAAGAGAGCTGATGTTCTGCTTTTTCTCCCCTGTTCCCACAAAAAGATATTTTGAAACGCCAAGCCTGTTTATTGCGTCGGCAAGCGGCTTTTCGGACACTATTTGAGCTCTAAGCTTAGAAAGGTATCCTTCCGAATGGTCGTCAAAACATTCAAACAATACTTTGGCGACGATGAAATCCAAAATGCTGTCACCCAAAAACCCGATGTTCTGATAGCTTTTGCCATCAGGATAAGAGCCATGGGTAAATGCCCGCTTTAAAAGCTCCTTGTTTTTAAACTCATACCCTATCGCTTTCTCAATTTCCCCGAAAAAGTCCGCCATAGATTAAATAATGTCTTTTGCCTGCTCCATATATTCCGCTATATTCTTTATGACCTCACGCTCGGCAAGGGTTTTTGCCTGCATTATTGCCGCGGATATGGATTTGGCTTTTGAAGCTCCGTGCGCTTTGACCACAACCTTATTTACGCCAAGGAAACAGGCCCCGCCGTTTTCATTGTAGTCCATTCTCTTTTTAAGTTTCTTAAGAGCGGGATAAAGCATAAGCGCTCCAAGCTTTGCCCTCGCTCCGCCGTTGTTAATCTCTTCTTTTAAAAGCGTAAAGATGGCGTTTGCGGTACCTTCAGCGGACTTTAAGGCAATATTGCCGTTAAAGCCGTCGCATACCACAACATCAAAATCTCCAGAGAGCAAATCCCTGGCCTCACAGTTTCCGACAAAATTCAAACCGCTGTTTTTAAGGTATTCTATTGCTTCTTTGTTGAGCTGGTTGCCTTTTGTCTCCTCAGCCCCGTTAGATAAAAGCCCGACTCTGGGATTATCCGATATTGCCATGGCTTTGGCAAACGCCGCTCCCATATATCCAAAGTGTAAAAGGTTTATGGGCTTGCAATCGACATTGGCTCCGCAGTCGCAAAGCACAACCTGCCCTCCTTTTACGGTGGGCAGCAACGGCGCAAGAGCTGGCCTTGAAACGCCGCTGATACGCCCGACTCTCATAAATGCGCCGGTAAGCACCGCCCCCGTCGAACCTGCGGATACGAAAGCGTCCGCGGTCGGGTCGCTCGAGAGGTCCTCAAGCGCTTTCACCAGCGAACTGTTCTTTTTGATTTTTACCGCCATGGTCGGGGATTCTTCATTGGTTATGACCTCGGGAGCGTGAACGACGCTAAGCCTTGATTTGTCATAACTGTGTTTTGAAAGCAAGGATTCGATTGTTTCGTCTTCGCCGTATAAAGTAACACTTAGATTTTTGTCGGCTTTCAATGCCTCGACCGCGCCCGCAACTATTTCCGCGGGAGCGAAGTCTCCGCCAAACGCGTCAACTAAAACCCTCATAATCTCTCCTTAAAAAAAAGGCAGG
>JAAZIO010000149.1 GCA_012800805.1 Clostridiales bacterium
GAAATCATGGTGGGGAATACCCTTTCGGGGTTTGTGAAAGTAAGAACGGCCAGCCCCGCCAGCGACAAAATGAGAAAAACAATATTCATAGACCTTAGGAATATTTTATTTTACATTTATTTGAAATAGTAGTATAATTACTCAAAAATCTAACTGCAGGAAGAATGATGAAAGAGAAGTTTTACATCACAACCCCCATCTATTACCCCAGCGGAAAGTGGCATATCGGAACTTGCTACACGACAGTTGTTTGCGACTCTATAGCGCGTTTCAAGCGAATGCAGGGGTATGATGTCTTTTATCTTACGGGAACCGACGAGCACGGGCAGAAAATAGAACAAAGCGCCAAAGCCAACGGCATTTCGCCAAAGGAGTGGGTGGACAAGCAGGTTGACTCGCTTAAAAAGCTTTGGGAGCTGTTTGATATCTCATACGACAAATTCATAAGAACAACCGACCCCGAGCATAAAGAGCAGGTTCAAAAGATATTCAAAAGGCTCTACGATAAGGGTGATATTTATAAAAGCGAGTATGAGGGCTGGTATTGCGTCCCCTGCGAGTCATTTTGGACCAAGTCGCAACTAAAGGACGGCAAATGCCCCGACTGCGGTAGGGAAGTGGAGCTTGCAAAAGAATCCAGCTATTTTTTCAGGCTTAGCAAATACGCCGACAAGATACTGAAGCTTTATGAAGACAATCCCTGCTTTTTGGAGCCAAAAAGCAGGGTGAACGAGATGATAAACAGCTTCTTAAAGCCGGGGCTTAGCGATCTTGCGGTTTCAAGAACATCATTTAAATGGGGCGTCCCCGTGCCGTTTGACGATGAGCATGTCGTTTATGTCTGGATTGACGCGCTTACAAACTATATAACCGCGCTGGGATACGCCTCAAATGACGACACGCTGTATAAAAAGTTTTGGCCCGCCGACGTCCACATGATGGCAAAGGAAATAGTAAGGTTCCACGCCATAATATGGCCCGCGATTTTAATGGCGCTTGACATTCCTCTGCCAAAGAAAGTCTACGGCCACGGCTGGCTGCTTTTTGACGGCGGCAAGATTTCAAAGTCTAAGGGAAACATCGTTGACCCCGTGGAGCTTGCAAGAAGATTCGGAACCGACGCTGTTAGATATTATCTTTTAAGGGAAGTTCCGTTCGGACAGGATGGTCTTTACACCAACGAGCTTTTGATAAAGAGAATCAACACGGACCTTGTAAACACCCTTGGAAATCTTGTTTCAAGAACTGAGGCCATGATAAACCAGTATTTTAACGGAATTCTTCCCGCTTTTTCCGAGGAGGGCGAATTCGACAGCGACCTTAAGGCTGTGTATGAGGGGCTTTACGACAAGGTTTGCAAGAGTATGGACAGCTATGATGTGCCCGAAGCTTTAAGCGAGATTTTTAAAGCCGCGGCAAGGGCAAACAAGTATATAGACGAAACCATGCCTTGGGTGCTCTATAAAGAAGGCAAAACCGAAAGGCTAAAGACGGTGTTATACAATTTATCCGAGTGCATAAGAATTCTTGCCGTATATCTTAAGCCATACCTTACAAAGTCGCCCGATAAAATTTTCAGCGAGTTTTCGGTGGCCGAAAATCTTCAGGGATTTGACAGCGTCAAAAAATTCGGCGCTTTAAAGGGCGGCGAAAAAGTCATAAGAGGCGAGGCGCTATTTAAGCGTATCGATCTTGAAAAGGAGCTTAAAGACATGGAGGCGTTTGCCGAAAAGCAAAAGAGCGAAAAGAAAGAAGAAAAAGCGGAAGGCACGATAAACATTTTGGAAATTACAATAGACGAGTTCAAAAAGGTTGAGCTTAAAGTAGGCACCGTGACTGCCGCCGAAAAGGTTGAAAAATCGCAAAAGCTGCTAAAACTTACCGTTGAGGGCGATAGAATGAGCACAATCGTCAGCGGAATAGCGCAGTATTACACCCCCGAAGAGCTGGTGGGCAAACAAATTGTCTATGTAGCCAATCTTAAGCCAGCAAAGCTTTGCGGAATAGTAAGCGAAGGAATGATACTTTGCGCCGAAGACGAGAGCGGCGTGACTTTGCTTGCGCCCTTAAAGAAAGTCAAGAACGGAAGCGGCGTTTCATGATAGATACACATACCCACCTTACAGACGACAGATACGAAAAAGACTTAGACGAAATAATAACAACGCTTTCCGATAACGGAATAAGGCTTGCGATAACGGTCGGCTACGATGTTTTGTCGTCGATTAAAGGGCTGGAGCTTTCAAAAAAATACGACAATATCTACTGCGCGGTGGGAGTTCATCCCCATGACGCAAAGAACGTCAAAAGCGGGGATTACGACAAGTTCATAAAAGCCGCGGAGTTTGATAAAGTCGTAGCGATAGGCGAGATAGGGCTTGATTATTATTATAACCTGAGCCCCGAAGATACGCAAAAGCGCGTGTTTTTAGAGCAACTGGAGCTGGCGGACCATCTTAAGCTTCCCGTTGTGCTCCATGTAAGAGACGCCTATTTGGACACAATGAACATTTTAAAGCAAAACAAACATCTTCTTAAAAACGGCTTTTTGCTGCACTGCTATTCAGGCTCAAAGGAATTCGCCATGGAGATGCTAAAGCTTGGCGCATACTTTGCGTTCGGAGGGGCGATAACTTTCAAAAACGCCGTCAAACCCGTTGAGGCGCTTCAGACTATCCCCTCAGACAGATTTATGTTTGAAACGGATTGCCCTTACATGTCCCCCGTCCCGTTCAGAGGAAAAAGAAACGAGCCGAAATATATCAAATATGTCCTTGAAAAAGCGGCTGAGGCAAGAGGAGAGGACATAAGGACTGTGGAGACGGAAAGCGACCGAAACGCGCTCAGCTTCTTTTGGAGGATTAAATGAAAAAAAACAAAGATACATACATATACGAGTTTGAAGGAAAACTTTATATAAACATCACCAACATGTGCACCAACTCCTGCGAGTTTTGCGTAAGAAACTTTATGGACGGCATGGGTGGGAGCAATCTCTTTTTGGAAAAGGAGCCCGAAACCGAAGATATTATAAAAGCGCTTGGGGAATTTGACCTAAGCAGATATCCCGAGGTTGTTTTTTGCGGATTCGGCGAGCCTACCATGAGGCTGGATATAGTAAAGGATGTCGCAAGATACCTTAAGGCCAAAGGCAAAAGAACAAGGCTTAACACAAACGGCCTTGCGGCGCTGGTTAACGAAGGCGACGTGGCGGATGAGCTTAAGGGGCTGATAGACACAATCAGCATAAGCCTTAACGCCTCCAATGAGGAAAAATACAACGCCATCTGCCATCCGTCGTTTGAGGGTTCGTTTAAGGCTATGCTAAAATTTGCAAAGGATGCGGTGGATAAAGGAATTGACACGGTGCTAAGCGTTGTCGATGTCATAGGCGAGCAAGAGATAGAAAAGTGCCGCGAAATAGCTGCCGGCATAGGCGCGAGATTTAGAGTAAGAGAGTCCATAAAATAAAAATTTACGGCACATAAAGTGCCGTTTTATCTTTTGTAAAACTTGGTTTTCATATCTAGTATGGTTATAAATTTCGGAGATATTCATGAGCGGTGAAAATATCGATGTAAAGGCTCTTCTTAGGGCAAGCGAGTTCCGTTTCAACAAAAACCTGGGTCAAAACTTCATAACCGATAAAAACCTGCTATCCGCAATCGTTTGCGACGCCGGGGTAAATGAGGGCGACATTGTGGTTGAGATTGGAACGGGCGCGGGAACACTGACAAGGGAAATAGCCAAAAAAGCTAAAAAAGTAATAAGCTTTGAAGTGGACGAGCGGCTTTTGGGGGTTTTAAATGAAACCTTAAAAGGCCTTAGTAACGTCGACGTTGTATTTAAAGACGTTTTAAAGCTTAGTGACGAAAAACTTAAAGAGCATATAGGCCCCGGCCCGTTTAAAGTCGTTGCCAATCTTCCTTACTATGTAACAACCCCCATGATAATGAGGTTTTTAGAGAGCGGCCTTGACGCGGTTTCTCTTACGGTAATGGTGCAAAAAGAAGTTGCCGACCGTCTTTGCGCGGCCCCGGGGACAAAAGATTATGCCCAAATAACCCTTATGGTAAAGCTTATGGGGGAGGCGTCGATAACGAGAAAAGTGCCAAGAGAAGTGTTTTTCCCCTCTCCCAATGTCGACTCCGCCGTGGTAAGAATTGATATAGACAGAAGCAGATACGATGAAAAACAAAAAAAAATGGCGGCTAAAGTTATAAAAAGAGCCTTTGCCATGAGAAGAAAAACGCTTTTAAACAATCTGACCGCGGGGCTCAGCCTTACAAGGGATGAGGCAAAAGAGTGCATACTCTCTTGCGGATTTTCGGAAAACGTAAGAGGAGAGGAGCTCTCCCTTGAGGACTACTTTAAGCTTTCCGAAAAAATTTTTAACTTAGTCAAAAGAAATTAAATAGCAAATTCATAATAAAAAATATCTTAGAATTAAAAAGCGGTGAGCTTAGATTTTAAAAAGCGTAATCTATAATTATCACATTTAATAATCTCATAAATTTAAATCCCCCCGCATATTGTATAAAAGCGAGGGGATTATGTTTTCAAAAAGCATAGTAATATTGCATGGCAAAAGAAAGGATGAGTCAGGTGTTTTAAAAGTCACCGCAAACGGAAGCGAACTTCGGTTAAAGGTAAGCTATAATACCGAACTGAGCTCTCCGCTTAGGCTCGTCGTTGATGCGGGCGAGGTTTTCACATTTAACACCGCCCAGGAGAGCGAACATACCTTTTGGTGCGACAAGTTTTCGGGAACTATCAGCGCAGTAGCATTTGACGGCCAGGATGTGAGGTTTTTAGGCTCGACGGACAAGGGCGGCGGGAGCTGTTACGCCCTTATGGAAAAGTATAAATACGGCGATCCCGCGGTTGTAAAAACAAACTCCTTTGAGGGCACCTTTGAGGACGCAATCGACAGCGTGCCGAGAACCTCAAAAATCGAGATAATCGAAGAAACGAGTGAACAAACGGATTATAAGACGGAAGAGCTGAAGCAGGCGGAGGAAGTCGATTACAGCCGCTTTAAGGCTTCAAGAAGAATGGCTTATTTTGGCTATGGAAACAGCCACAGAAACGCCGAACAGAAAGTGAGCGAGGAGAAAGTATCAAACGCTGCTTACGGACAAGCCGCAAAGGCGTTTGACAGCGGGCTTGAGTATCAAGGGAGCAATTTTTACCTTGCCGTAAAACCCCAGCTTGACGAAATGTTTATTTGCTATCCAAGGGAAGAAAAGCTTGAAAGGGCGGTAGCGAATTCAAAGTGGGTAAAAGTCGACTGCGAAAACGATTATTATGTCGTGGGCATTATATATGAAATCGACGAGCCGCAGTATATATGCTACGGCATACCCGGAAACTACAACATCAAGCCGCCCGAGGAAATAGAGGAGCTATGCGACTGGGTGCCGCTTGACTCGTCCAACAAATTTGGCGAAGGGTATTGGATGATATTCCAAAACGCCGAAAACGGAAAATGCGTGAGAAGAAGCGACTGATTTAAGCCCCGCAAGGGGCTTTTTTGATGCAAATTTTACTTATTGACGGCTTAGTTTTAATGATTTAAAATTAAAGCATGCTTGATGAGATAAACGAACTGCAAAACGACGCCATGAACGGCGACGCAAAAGCTCAGTGCGAGCTTGCAATATGCTATTTAGAGGGGATAGGAGTTGAAAAAAACCCTTTAAAGGGCATCTTTTGGCTAAATGAAGCCGCGGACAAGGGCAACGCTGTTGCCGAGAGCAAGCTGGGTCACTGCCTTGCTTCGGGCGAATATATGGAAAAAGACACCCGAAGAGCCGCCGAGCTATTTAAAAAGGCGGCAAGAAAGGGCGACGACATGGCGCAGTTCGGCCTGGGCCTGCTCTATGAGCTGGGGGACGGAGTGGAGAAAGACTATAAGCGCGCTTTTGACTATTACAAAATGGCGGCTGAGCGAGGAAACGTTTTTGCGCTTAACAACCTTGGCAACCTTTATCTTAAAGGTCTCGGCGTCAAGGCGGACAAAAAAAAGGCGGTGGAGTGCTATAAAAAGGCGGCGGCGGAGGGATACTCAAGAGCGCTTTATAACCTTGGCGTTTGTCACCAAAACGGCGAAGGCGTGGAAACAGACCTTTTTAAAGCGTTCGGCTACTACTCTATGGCCGCGGAAAAAGACCTTCCCGAAGCATGGTTTAAGCTTGGTTTTTGCTTTGAAAACGGGCTTGGGACTAAAATCAATCCGCCTAAATCGTTTGAAAGCTATCAAAGGGCAAGCAAGCTTTGTTATAAAAAAGCTTTCTTCGCCCTTGGAATGTGCTACTTTAAAGGATTTGGCGTAGAACAGGATTATCTTATGGCGCTAAAGCGTTTTGAAAAAGGGGCGGAGCTTGGCGATGCCGAAGCCATGCGTTGCCTTGGTTTTTGTTTTGAAAACGGCTACGGCACGTCGGTAGATGCCGAAGAAGCTTTTAAATGGTATAAAAGGGCCGCCGAGGCGGGCGACGTTGAGGCGCAATATAACCTTGGTGAGTGCTTCAGAACGGGCTTTGGAACCAAGAAAAATCTGATGCTGGCAAAAGAGTGGTATCAAAAAGCGGCGCAAAGCGGCGACGCCGACGCAAAAGAGGCGCTTGAAAATCTGAAAAACTAAAGGGGCTCTCGCCCCCTTAATTTTTATTACGCCCTTTTTAGTTATCTATCTATAATTCGTCTTATCTTTCGTTATCCGTCTTATCTATTGTTATGCTTTTATCATTTTCACTATAACCCTTTTCTTTATAATCCAGGCATGAACCGCCGTAAGGGCAGGACGAGCAGCCTCCGCAGCATGAGGGACGGCCGCTTTTTTTGGCTCTTTGCTTTTTTATAGCATTGTATACAATCGTAAAAAGCACAAGAGCTACTGCAAAAACAATTACTATGATTTCAATGGCTTTCATAGCCCCTCCTTTACGCACTCCTCCGACTTGCCGGCCTTTGTTTCTTTTTTGATTTTTCTTGTTTTCAACAAACCTTTTGCGCTGAGCGCGGCAAGGGTTATCAAAATTGCCGCTATCCCTAAAACGGTGATTAGCGCCGCCCACCAGTTCCACACAAAGAACGCGCCAACCCAAAAGATTACAAGCGACATTGTATAAGATGTGGCAAGCCAGAAAATTATTGCGATTATTAGAGACTTTTTGTCGCCAAGTTCAGCATTTGCCGAAGCCACCGCCGCCATACACGGGACGCTTAGCAGGTTGAATGCCAAAAATGACAGCATGGCGGGGATTGAAACGTCAAGGCCGCCAATCACTCCTCCTATGCCAAGCATCAGCGCCGCCATGGGAGTTCCCAAAAGCTCCGAGCCGTCCGTCTCAAGTGCCGTACCTCCGTCCATGCCCGAGAAAGTGCCAATCGATGCCACAACCATTTCCTTTGCGATAAGCCCCGTAAAAGCCGCGACAACAAACTTCCAGCCGTTTTCGCCCATTCCAAAGCCCAGCGGGACGAATATAAAGGATATAAATTTGCCGATATTTCCTATAATGCTGTCGGAAGGGTCGTCGACCATCTGCCACGAAAAGTTGAACGACGTCAAAAACCATATGACAACAACCGAACCCGCAATCACCGTAGCCGCTCGCGCAAGATAATGTTTGAGCTTGTCCCAAAGATGCAAAACAAGGTTTTTAAACTGCGGCGCGTGGTAGGCGGGAAGCTCCATGATAAAGGGGGGCATGTCGCCTTTAACCAACGTTTTGTTAAGAATCATGGCGGCAATTATCGCAACGGCTATACCTAAGATATACATTCCGTATACCACGGCTTCGGCGTTAATGACGGAAAAAGCCTGCGCAAACACTCCGCCGAACGCCGCCCATATGGGGAGCTTTGCTCCGCAAGAGAAGAATGGGGTAAGCATTACCGTTCTTCTTCTTTCGGCCTCGTTCTCTAGCGTCCTTGTCGCCATAATGCCGGGAACAGCGCAGCCAAAGCACATTATAAGCGGCATGAACGACCTGCCCGAGAGGCCGAATTTCCTGCCTGCCCTGTCCATGATGAAGGCGACGCGCGCCATATAGCCGCTGTCTTCAAGAATGGTGAGGAACAAAAACAGCACCATTATCTGCGGTATAAACGACAGCACCGACGACAATCCAGAAAAGAGCCCGTCAACTAAAAGTGACGTATACCACGCTCCTTTGGGAAGCGAGGAGTAAAGGGCGTTTCCGATAAGCGTGGTGAGCTCCTCAATGCAGTTATATAGAAGCACCCCGGGCGAGGGAATGGCATCCTCGCCGATTACGGGAAGCGAGAAAGAGCCTTTTGGTATTATCCCGATAGCGCCAAGGTATAAAAAGTCCTCGGAAAAGGTTAAGTGGAAAACCGCGAACATGATTAGCAAAAACATGGGAATTGCAAAAACGCGGTGCGTAAGCACTTTATCTATTTTGTCCGAGCGTGTCATAGCTTCTTTGGGCTTGCTTCTTTTATAAGCTGTGGCGTAGTCCTTTATGATTTTTTTGTATCTTAAATCAGCTACTATGCCCTCAAAGTCGCCCTCAAAGTCGCCCGTGTCGATGCTATCTTTTATCTTATCGGCGACACAAGCGATATCTGGATATTTTTCTTTTTCGATTTGGTCGCCCTCAAACATCTTTACGGTGTGAAAACAGATATTGTCCACGCCCTCATTCTCGTACAGTTTCTTTATTTCAAAAAACAGGTTTTGATATTTAGTGCCCTCAAATACCGATTCCCCGACGCGCGATTTTTTTGCCTCTTGATACGCCCGCTCCATAAGCTTATGTATGCCTCTTTGCTTAAGAGCGGATATTTCAATCACGGGAGCGCCCAGCTTTTCCTCAAGCTCAAGGGCGTTTATTGCGTCACCGTTTTTCTCCACGGAGTCTATCATATTGAGAGCAATCACAATAGGTGTGTCAAGCTCAAGAAGCTGCGTGGTCAGATAAAGATTTCTCTCAAGGTTGGTCGCGTCTATTATGTTGATTATAAGGTCGGGTTTTTCATTAAGCAAAAAGTTTCTTGATACCACTTCCTCGGGAGAGTAGGGCGAAAGGGAGTAGATGCCCGGAAGGTCAACGATATCAATCTTTTCCGAAAGCTTTTTGTAAACTCCCTCTTTTTTATCCACGGTAACGCCTGGCCAGTTGCCAACGTGCGCCGTGCTTCCCGTTAAGGCATTGAAAAGGGTGGTCTTTCCGCTGTTTGGGTTTCCTGCCAGCGCAAATTTCATTCTGCCACCTCCATAAGAACGCACTCGGCCTCGGAACGCCTTAAAGTCAGGGCGTATCCTCTAAGATTAACCTCAATGGGGTCGCCTAGCGGCGCGAATTTTTTCAGCAATATCTCGGCCTGCGGAGTAACCCCCATATCAAATAGCCTGCGCCTTATTTTCCCTTCGGCGTTAAGCTTTTTTACCGTGCCTTTTTCTCCGCACTTAAAATCGCTAAGAAGCTTTTCCATATGGTTTCCTCAGTTTATATAAAATTTGTTTTTCTAATAAGTGTTCGCATATGCGAACCGATTTGGATTTTAAAAGGCGTTTCCGCCTCAAAGTTCGCATATGCGAACCAATGGATTTTAAATAAAGCCCGCTTGGGTTGATTTAAGGATAACACCTTGGTTTATTTTTGTCAAACGCTTTTTAGACCTTGTGTTTTTCGGCAAAGGATTTCATCGCCATAATGCTTTCGCTGCTTAAGTCATGCTCGAGCTTACAGGCGTCTTTTTCGGCGTTTTCCTCGCTTACGCCTATCGCCATTAAAAAGTCCGTTATTATTTTATGACGGTTGTATATGCTTTGCGCCCGCTCGATTCCTTTTTTGGTAAAATCAATCCTTCCGTCTTTAGATACGGAAATATAGCCGATTTTTTTAAGATTGTTTACGGCACGGGAAACGCTTGATTTCGCATAGCCCAGCTTTTCTACGATGTCGACGGAGCGAACCGCTCCTTTTTCTTCTTTTAAAATCAAAATCGTTTCCAGATAGTTTTCGCCCGATTCATGTATAGGCATATCCTTATTATATCATATACGATTTTATAATCAAGGTTTAATAGCTTCTTTGATTGCACTTATACGACTTTGTAATAAAGGTTTATAAACCACTTTTGTAATTATATTAAAAAACTTCTTTTATGATAGGATAAATTTTATTTCAGATAATAAATTTTCTTTTATTGAGCAAACAAATATTTTATAGATTATGGATTCAAAAAACATTTTAAACTTGCTGATGTAATTATACATGCTTTAATACATGCTTTCTATTGTTTTTATTTAATCTTTTGTTTTAATATAAAAAATCGCTTAAAAACGAGATAAAATCTGGCGTTTTAATTTAAAAATTAATCGCTTAAAACGAAATATTACTCTAGCGTTAAAGCTAAAATAAAACCGCGCCTCAGCGCGGTTTTGTTATTCTTTATCTTCTTTTTCGCTGTTTTCTATTTGCGCGACAAGCGCGGGCTCTTCAAGCTTTTCACTCTTGCCATCGGGCTCGTCCGAGCTAAGCTCATCAATGCTGACTGCGTGCTTATGATATATGGGTTTCCACTCGACTTTTTTAAAGAGAGCGCAAACCGCTATCGGCAAGTAAGTAAACATAAACAGCGGGAAGGTGAAAAGATAGAAAATCTTTTTATACCACGGGCACTTGATTTTCTTCCATTCGGTGATTTCAACCAGCAGTCCGAAAACAAAGAGCGTTGCGTAGAGCGTTATAATCATGCTCAGCATTCCGTATCCGCCCGCTTCAACGCTTGCAGTTTCCCCTAAAGACGCCGCAACTATCATGCAAATGGGGTTTACGGTGAACATTAAAAGTGAAATCAAAAGGGCGGGGAAGATTGTTGTTATGATATCCCAGCAGGCGAAGTTTTTAAATATGTTCTTTAAAAGTCTTGCGTATTTGGAGCCGAATACCTGATAAAAGCCTTTTGCCCATCTCTCGCGCTGTCTCCATGCCTGAGAGAAAGTGGTGGGCTGCTCGTCGTAGAGCATGGCGTTGTGCGCATAGCCGATTTTTCTTCCGGAGAGAACATATTCCGCGGAAAACTCGATGTCTTCGGTAAGGCAGAAGAATGACCAGTTGCCGTATTCCTCAACAACTTTTCTTGATACCAAAAAGCCTGTTCCCGAGATAGCCGCGCTGGTTTTTAAAATCATGCGGGGATTGTTTAAATAGCGCGCCTCGCGAAGGAACCAAATGCCGTAGCCCGACGAAATCCAGTTGGCGGAAAAGTTTTTGCTGTTGCGGTAGCTTGTAGCCATATCGTAGCCGCAGTCAAAAACCTTGTTCATCTCCTCAATGTAGTTTTTGGTAAGGACATTGTCGGCGTCAAGAACTATATAGGCTTCGCAGTTTAAGTTCGCGTATTCGGGCTCGGTGTGAAGTTTCGTGAAAAGATAATTGAGGGCGTAGCCTTTGCCTACTTTAGTAAGGTCGTGCCTTTCGACTACGATGCAGCCTCTTTCGCGGCAGATGTCGGCTGTGCGGTCTGTGCAGTTGTCAGCCACAACAATAATGTCAATGAGCTCTTGAGGATAGTTGTTTGCGCGGATGCTGTCTATAAGATAGGGTAGCACAAGTTCTTCGTTTCTAGCCGCGATTACCACGCCATATTTATGCTTTTTGAATTCTTCGCCGTCTTTTTTCTTAACTTTAGCGGTCTTGAAAAGCCCCACGGACAGGTAAATGAATTGGTGGAAATACATCAGGAAGAAGAATATAGACAGAGCCTGATTAAACCACATCACAAAGTCATAAAGAAAATTACCTGTCGGATGTATCAAAAAATTTTGTCCGAATAACATAATACGGTGATCCTTAGCCTTAGATTTGCGCTGCCCTGTTAGAAATTTTTTACATATGCACAAGGCATATTGTAACCCGCCGCAAATTTAAAGGCAAGCAAAAACACTTGTTAAATTTTACAAGCAGCGCCAATTTTGTTGTTTTTTTATTATATAGGCAAAAAAAAGGAGAAAAACCGAAAGATCTCTCTCCCATTGCCTTAATCAGGCTTTCTTTTTGAAGCCTTTGAAAAACTTTCTTACTCCTCCGCGTTTGCCGTTCAGAATATCCTGAATGCCCTCTACGGATTTTTGTGAAAGAATTCCGCCCGTGAATCCCGCAAAGCTTCTAAGCGGCAAATCCTTTAGCGACTCTTGCACCATCTGGGAGTTTTCGGCGTTGCCCGCAAGAATCTTGGAGCCGAAAGCAAGAAGCCTATACATGAACCTGCCAAATGAGGTTACGGTAGTTTGGTAAACCGTCGTGTTCATATCAAACTCGCCTTTTTTGGGCGGAGTGTTTGGTATCATCTTGCTTCCGTATATTGCCTCAAACTGTTCCACGGGAATGTCGCGCGTGCCTTCGCCCTCGTTGTCTTTGATGTCGTAGTAGTAGGGCGCGCTCTCTTTATAGTCGGGAATGGGCGCGTCGGGGTTTAGTGACTCCACATATACTTTCGCTTTAAGTCTTATGTCTCTTGAGGACGCAGCTGCCAAAATCTCAAACTCGCCGCTTTCGACGTGCCAGTCTTTGATAAGCACGTTGTAGTAGCTGAAAGCGCGGGAGTCAAGCTCGATTGTAACTTCTTTCTCCTCGCCGGGATTTAAGAACACCTTTGTAAAGCCTTTAAGTTCTTTTACGGGCTTAAATATAGTGGACTCAACATCCGATACATAAATTTGAACGACTTCGGCACCAGCCATATCGCCCGTGTTCTTCACTTTAAGGCTAACTTTAAGGGTTTCGCCCTCTTTAATTTTGTCGGATGAAAGCTTAAGGTCTGAGTATTCAAAGGTTGTATAGCTTAAGCCGTAGCCGAACGGAAACGCGACATCCTTTTCCGCTTTGTCAAAGTAGCGGTATCCGACATAGATGCTTTCGCGGTATTCAACCGTGCGTGGCCCCATGGGGAAGTATTTGCTGGATACGTTGGACTCAAGACGGGGGGGATAAGTCTCGGCAAGTTTGCCCGAGGGATTGACTCTTCCAAGCAGAAGATTAAGTGTTGCTTCTCCGCCCGCTTGTCCAGGGAGATAAACATTTAATATGCTCTTTGCGCAATCCGCCCAAGTGGAAACTCTTACGGGCGAGCCGCCGTGAAGCACAACGATGATGTTTTCGTTAACTTTTTTAAGCTCGTTCAAAAGCAGAATCTGTCCGTCGGGCAGGTTGAGATGGGTGCGGTCGAAGCCTTCGGACTCGTATGAGTCGGTAAGACCGATAAACACAACCACCTTGTCTTTGCCCCGGGCAAGCTTTACGGCTTTCTTTATAAGACCCGCGTTGTAGCCGTCGCCTTTTAAGGTATAACCCTCGGCGAATTCAAAATCTTTGCCTTCCTGCTCAAGCGCCTTAAGGAAAGGAGTGAGCTTTGTGGGATTGATTCTTGAAGAGCCCGCGCCCTGATAGCGCATGACTTCTGCTAGCTTTCCTATAACTGTTATCTTTTCGTCCTCTTTTAAAGGAAGCAGCTTGCCCTCGTTTTTAAGAAGAACCGCGCCCGATTCGGCGGCTTTTCTTGAGAGCGCGTGGTGAGATTCGTAATCCGCCTTATGTCCGGGAACTTCCTTTTCCTTGCACTCGAAGGCGAATTTAATCATTCTAAGGACTACTTTGTCAAGGTCTTTCTCGTCAAGTCTTCCTTCTTTTACGGCTTTTATAATGTTTTTGTCGTTTTGTCCGCCGTTGCCGGGCATTTCAAGGTCAAGACCCGCCTTTACGCCCTCGACACGGTCGTTAACCGCGCCCCAGTCGCTGACGACTATTCCTTTAAAGCCCCACTCGTCCCTTAAGATATCCGTAAGCAGGCGCTTGTTGTCGGAAAGGTATGTGCCGTTCAGGCGGTTATATGAGCACATTATGGTTGTGGGCTGTTCTTTTTTAACTATGCTCTCAAATGCCGCAAGATATATCTCGCGAAGGGCGCGCTCGTCGACGATTGAGTCAA
>JAAZIO010000150.1 GCA_012800805.1 Clostridiales bacterium
GAAAGTTAAAGAACTTGGCGTTGAGATAAGGCTCAATGAAATCGTAGGCAAAACCGTTTTGATAGAGGATTTGCTGGAAAGCTACGACGCCGTCTTTATCGGCTCCGGCGCAGGACTTCCGCAGTTCCTTAAGATAAAGGGCGAAAACCTTTGCGGAGTGTATTCGGCAAACGAATACCTTACAAGGGTGAACCTTATGAAAGCCTACAAAGAAGACGCAATCACCCCAATACAAAGAGGCAAAAAGGTTGTCGTCGTGGGCGCAGGCAATGTTGCCATGGACGCCGCAAGAACGGCGCTTAGGCTCGGCGCGCACGTCGACCTTGTATACAGACGAGGCAGAGAGGAAATGCCCGCAAGGCTTGATGAAATCCATCACGCCGAAGAGGAGGGCGTTGCGTTCAACCTCCTAACTAACCCTGTTGAAATTCTCGGCAAAGACGGCTTTGTAAGCGGCGTCAAGTGCGTCAGAATGGAGCTCGGCGAGCCTGACGAATCGGGTAGAAGAAGGCCGATTGAGGTAAAGGGGAGTGAGTTTATAATTGAGTGCGACCAGGTTATCGTTGCGCTTGGCACAACTCCTAACCCCATAATAAAGCAGAGCTATCCCGCCCTGAAAACAAGCGGCAAAGGCGTGTTTGTGGCAGACGAGGAAACGGGCGCGACTTCGGTTGACAGAGTATACACGGGCGGCGACGCAATGACGGGCGCGGCGACGGTTATTAAAGCCATGGGAGCCGGCAAGAAAGCGGCAAAGGCGATATATCAAAGAATAACGGGATAAAATATCAGCGGCATAGGGCGCTTTGGTGAATTATAGTAAGATTGTTCCCGCATTGAATTTATTGGGGCGATTTTAGGAAAAATATTAGTATGTTTTTAGATTATGTAAAAATCTTTATAAAAGCGGGCAACGGCGGCGACGGCGCCGTGTCTTTCCACCGTGAGAAATTCGTTCCCAACGGAGGGCCCGACGGCGGCGACGGCGGCAACGGCGGCGATGTCATTTTTGTCGCGACAAAAAATGTAAACACGCTTGCGAAATTCAAGTTTCAAAAGCACTTCTTTGCAAAGGACGGCGAAAAGGGCGGTGCCAAAAACTGCACGGGAAAATCCGCGCCCAATCTTGAAATATTTGTCCCGGTCGGAACGGTTGTTCGCGACGCCGGAACCGGAAAAGTCATTTGCGACCTTGTCGAGGACGGCGAAAGGGTTACGGTATTGAAAGGCGGCAAAGGCGGAAAGGGAAACAATCACTTTAAAACATCAAAGAGGCAGGCTCCGACATTTGCCCAGCTTGGCGAAAAGACGCAAAAATATCAGGTGATACTTGAGCTTAAAACAATAGCTGACGTGGGGCTTGTCGGCTATCCCAATGTAGGAAAATCCACGCTGCTGTCAGTCCTTACCGAAGCTAAGCCAAAGATAGCAAATTATCATTTTACGACTCTCACTCCAAACCTCGGCGTCGTAAAAATGTTCGATGAGGATTTTGTAATAGCCGATATCCCTGGGCTTATCGAAGGGGCAAGCGAGGGCGCAGGGCTTGGCCATTATTTTTTAAGGCATATAGAACGGGTAAGACTTATTGTGCATATCGTCGACATATCGGGCAGCGAAGGAAGAGACCCGTATGAGGATTACCTTAAAATAAACGACGAGCTTAAAAAGTACTCCGAAAGGCTTGCATCTCTTCCTCAAATCGTGTGCGCGTCAAAATCGGATTTGCTTGAAGACGGCGCCGCCATAGAAAAGCTTGAGAGCAAAATAGGACAAAAAGTTTATCCTATATCATCCATTACAAGAAACGGTCTTGACGCGCTGCTTAAAACCATGTATGAGCAGCTAAAAGTTCTTTTTAAAGTGGGCAGACTGCATACCGATACCGTATCGCTTGAAAAAGAAGAGGATATGAGCTTCTATATAGAAAAAGTTAAGGACAGGCTGTATTCCGTCCGCGGCGGCCTTGTGGAATATTGCATAAGAAACGTGACGCTTTCCTCTTATGAGAGCTTTGCGCATTTCCAAAAGCTTTTAAAAGACAAAGGCGTAATAGACGAGCTTAAAAGACAAGGCATGAAAGAGGGCGACACGGTTGAGATAGGCGATATAGAATTTGAATGGGTGGAATAAAAAGCGGCAAAGCCGCTTTTTTTATTGTTAAATTACCATATAGCCAATATTAAGACTTAAGAATTGATAAATGAATTTAGATTA
>JAAZIO010000151.1 GCA_012800805.1 Clostridiales bacterium
TACGGGAGAGGGCCTCAAAATTGCGGAAGCGGGCGGCGGGGAGATTGTAATAAAGGGAAAAATCTCATGCGCTCAGATTATGTAGGTGTTTATGCGGCTTACGGACCTTACGCATTTTGAAGTGGAAGGCGAAACATTATCAAGGCTTGTAAGGGAGATTACAAGCAATGTTTTCGTCTGTGACCTTAAAATAAAAGGCAAGAAACTATGCTTTTCGTGTAAACTAAACGATGAGCCAAAGTGTGTTGCTATTTTAAAGGAGCTATGCTATAATTACACAATAATTAGACGGAGCGGGCTTGCGTCTTTTTTAAGATTTTTGGCAAAAAGGCTGGGTATAATTGCGGGCATAGCCGTATCGTTTGTCATTACCGTCTTGTTCAACTTCTTTATCGCCGACATCGATGTGGGCGAAGAGGAATACAAGGCAAAAGCCGAGAGTATCCTTTCAGACAGCGGCGTAAAAAGGGGTAAATTCCTCTTTAACATTGACTACGACGCCTTACAGCTTAAACTTCTTGAGCTTGAGGGCATCTCATACGCAAAAGTTGAGCGGGCGGGCACAAAAATCGTGGTTACCATAAAGCGTGAGCTTCCTCCGCCGGATATTCTCCCCGCGCCAAGCGGAAGCGTCAAATGCGCAAAGAGGGCGGTATTTTCCCGAGCGATAGTGTTTTTTGGAACTCTTGTCCCAAAAAAGGGTGACATAGTTGAGCGCGGCGACGTGCTGATAGGCAACTATATAATGGTCGGGGAAGAGAAAGTTCCGTCGCAGGCCTCGGGCGAGGTGTATGGGTATTGTTACTACACCGCCACAATGACATTTTACGACTATAAGGCTTATGAGGAAAAACAGCTTATAAACACGGTCTTGTTTGCGGCAGTTCAGGATGTGCCGCTTGACGCTGAGATAGTTAACTTCACGCATCAGGCGATTTATGACGATGGCAAAGTCACAATCACCGTAACGGTGCAAACGGAGGAAAGGATAGACCTTTAATCACTATGGCAAAGACGAAAGAAGAAAAGTTTAAAACCTGGAACACAAAGTTATTTCTTGCGGTTCAGCCGATAGTCGTCATCTGCACATTTATCGTGTCGCTTGTTTTGCTTTACGCGCTGACCGATTTTATGGCGAGCTTTCGTCCCGAAAGCGTTTCAAGCACCGTTTCGCTTTTTATCGCAAACTTTATAATGTTTGAGCTGCTCTACCTTTCGCACTTTGCCATAGACGCAAAGCGGCTTCAAACTTTCTCCGATTATCTTTTAAACGCCATAATCGTAACCATTACCGCAGTATCATGCGCTTTTGTTTTTAAATTCGTAAATGTTTTTGCGATGCCGTTCCAGCTTGTAGCGCTCCTTGCGGGCGTGCTGATAAGCGTAAGGTCTGCAATAGCCTCTATTGCGGTTTTATTCCTAACCGTTCTTTTGGACTTTCTGCTTCTCGGCGGTTTTACGGATTTTGACGCTTTAAGGATGGTATCCGCGCTATCCACGCTTGTGGTATCGTCTTGTGTGCTGCTGTATCTTATTTCAAAGCACTACACTAGAATAAAATTTATAATGTATTCGCTGATAGCCGCTCTCAGCACCGTGCCGCTTGCGATTGTGGCAACAATAGGAATGGGAGAGCTGGATATAAATATCTTATACAATGTCTTGTTTTCGCTTCTTTCGGGTGTGCTGTCGCTTATAATGTTTTTGCCTCTCATATCGATTTTGGACTCGATATTCATTATCCCGGACGACTTCAAGCTGGATGAGATATGCAACCTTAACCATCCGCTTTTAAAGCGTCTTGCAAGCGAAGCACCGGGAACATTCAACCACTCATTGGTAGTTGGAACGCTTGCCGAAAGCTGCGCTATGGCGATAGGCGAAAACCCGAGGCTTGCAAAAGCCGCGGCGTATTATCATGACGTCGGCAAACTTAAAGCGCCTATTTACTATATAGAAAACCAGTCAAACTACAACCCTCACGACGAGCTTATTCCCGAAGTCAGCGTAAGCATGATAACTTCGCATACGATGTTCGGAGAAATCTTGAACAGGGAATTCCGTTTGCCCAAAGAGATAATTCAGGTAGCAAAGGAGCATCACGGCACATCGCCCGTCGGTTACTTCTATCAAAAGGCGCTAAAGCTTACGGAGGGCTCGCTCTCTACCGCAAACTACCGTTATCCCGGCCCGCTTCCCAGTACAAAGATATCCGCTATCATTATGATTTCGGATACCATTGAAGCTGCCACAAGAGCATATATGCCCCCGACAAGGCAGGAGTTTGAAGAGAGAATCAACGCTCTCGTGGACGAAAAAGTAAAGCTTCGCCAGTTTGACGAATGCCCAATAACGCTTGAAGAACTTAATGTTATCAAGCGCACGATTATAAATGTTTTGCCGAGCATTCACCATTCAAGAGTATCCTACGGTGAGGTTAAGCCAAAACAATGATTGAGTTGTTTGGCGCATCGCTCTTTGAAAAGAGGATTATAAAAAAAGTCTATGCCGCCTATCTTAAGCGTTTCGGGCTTAATGATTGCCTTACGGTTGAGATAGGTTTTTACGGCGAGGACGATATGCGGGAGCTTAACAACAGAACAAGGGGCATAGACAAAGTCACCGATGTTTTAAGCTATCCCGCATTCGAGGGAAGATGGATTGGTGACTTTGACAAAAACAAAAAGGAAAACATCCATATAGGCTCGATTGTAATCTGCAGGCAAAAGGCAAAACAGCAGGCTGCCGATTACGGGCACAGCTACAAAAGGGAAATAGGGTTTTTGACCGCGCACGGGCTTCTTCATCTTTCGGGATATGACCACATGACCGAAGACGAAGAAAAGGAAATGATAGGGCTTCAAAAAGAAATCCTAAGCGGCGCAAGGCTTAAGAGGTAAATATGAAATCAGGTTTTGTATGCTTAGCGGGACTTCCAAACGCAGGAAAATCCACGCTTATAAACTCAATGGTTGGCGAAAAAGTAGCCATAGTTTCCTGGCGTCCTCAGACAACAAGAGATAACATCCTTGGAATTCTTACAACAGAGGAGTATCAGATGGTATTTATTGATACTCCCGGTATTCACGTGGCAAGAAACAATCTCGGAAAATATATGATGACGGCGGTGAACACCTCAATAAAAAACGCCGATGTAATTGTATATGTAATAGACGCCGCAAAAGGCGTGACGGAAGAGGACGAGAAGTTTTTGAGCGACTTTTCGCAAAAAATGAATGTTATCGCCGCTCTCAACAAGTCGGATTCCGTTGTCAGGGAGACGATTTTCAAAGGCCTTGAAAAATTAAACGAGATAAAAAACATCAAATCCGTGGTTCCGATTTCGGCAAAGCAGGGCGATAACCTGGACACCCTAAAAGAGGAAATTTTAAAGTTTCTGCCCGAGGGCGAAATGCTCTATACTGACGATATGTTCACCGACAAGCCTTTAAAATTCATGGCCGCGGAGTATATAAGAGAGAAAGCGTTTTACCTTTTGGATAAAGAGGTGCCTTACGGAATCGGCGTTGAAGTTAGGAAGTTTGAAAGAAGAGAAGGCAAGCCGATTTGGGACATCTATGCGGATATTATAGTTGAAAAACCTTCGCACAAAGCTATAGTCATCGGCAAAAAGGGCGAGATGATAAAAAGAATCGCCTCGGGAGCAAGGCAGGACATAGAGGAACTTTTGGGCGAAAAAGTTTTTCTTGAAGTATATGTGAAAGTAAAAGAGGATTGGCGCGACAGCGACTACCTCATGAAAGAGCTAGGTTACGACATTAAAAACTTAAAATAGCGAATAGACAGCCATAAAACACCCATACTGAAAGTATGGGGAAAAAATTCGACAACGCGGAACTTTTTTGGAAACTTTTTCAGCAAACAGGCAACATCGGCTACTATTCGCTCTACCGCTCCTTGAAAAAGGAGAGTGGGGACGAAAAAAAATGACAGAGAACTTTAGCGTTACCGCTATATGCGTTAAGAGTATCGACTACAAAGAAAACGACAAACTGCTGACGCTTTGCTCGGCGGAGAGGGGAAAGCTCACCGCGCTTGCCCGCGGCGCCAAAAAGGCGGCCGCAAAATTAAAATACGCCGCTCAGCCCTTTACATTTGGCGAATACACCCTCACGGGCAAAGGCCGCTACATAATCGATTGCAAGCAGATTGAAAGTTTTTCTTCAATTTTGAATTCTCTTGACTCCTATTATTCCGGTTGCTGCGTTCTTGAAATTCTTATGAAGACATGCGCGGAGGACACTCCTTCGCCCGAGCTCGTTGTGGGAGCGGCAAAAGCTTTGTCACGGCTCAGCGGCGGAGATAATCCGCACGAAACCTTAAAAGACTATATGCTCTTTACGCTTGCCGAGAGCGGATATAAATTTGATTTCAATATCTGCGCCGCTTGCGGCGCACTTATAGACAAAGAGGCGTATTTTTCGGCAAGCGAGGGAGTTCTTTGCCCGCATTGTAAAGGCTTGTTCCCAAAAAAGATACCTTCCGACGCCCTTTTTGTATTAAAAGGCGGAAGCGGCGCGGGGGATGTTATGCTTAAGGGCGCGAACATCTTTTTGTCGGAACTTTTAAACGAACTTATCGGAATAAAAATAAATTCACTCAACTTTTACGGGGAGCTGACGGTATGAAGAAAAAGGCGCTTTTGATAATCATTTCATTACTTCTTGTTGCGGCATTTGTGATGCCGCTGTCTGCGTGTAACAAAGACAAGCCGTTCGACTACCTTAGCGTCTATAAAAACTATCCCGAGACGGGTCAGTATACCGGCGCCACCAAAGTCGCCATGCTTCCTTCAGGATATAAGCTTTATCTTGCCGACGACACATATTATCACGATTATTCCATGTATGGATACAACTCCGAACTGAACGCTTTTGTGATTATGAAAGGCAACACCGGAACAAACGGCTTCGGCGTTATTGATTTGCTTAAAATCGGAGAAAGCACGCCGCTTTTTTCGGAATATAAAAACTTTTTCATAATACAAATGCAGTATTATTACGGCTATCTGTTTCTCATGACATCCGACCAGAAAATTCTCGTATACGATACCGTAAACAACGGCTGGGTTTTTTCGTATGAAAACCCTATATATACTCTTGACGGCACGGCGAGCCTTGGAAAATCTATTACCAACTTTGTGCTTCCTATTTCTAGGGATTACGCAGTAACCACCGTAAACAATGCCGCTAAGGATTATTTAGAGAAAGAATTCAATTTATCAAACCCAAGGGGCGACCTTCTTCCCGTGTGGTCTTTTAAAAACCGTGAAATAGTGGGCAGGGTAAAATCCTCCGATTCCTCCCTTGCAAATATCGAGGGTTTTGAAAATTATATTGTAGCCACGGGATTTAACGACGGCGCCAAAAAATACGCTCACATCATAGACCTTAGCGGCTATATAGCAAAGAGCGCAAAGGAGATAACACCCAAAGCAAACGGCTTTGTAACCGCTGACGGCAGCTCAAGCGACGATGAAATTGAAATAACTTATTTCGGGGACGGGAAGTTTCTTATACACATCGAAAGCCCGGGGACCGAAAGCGAGTATTTCTACAAAGATGAGGCAAAGACTTATTGGAAAGTCACCCGCTATCTTTACTTTGCAGGCCGCGATGAAAAGGTAGAATACCGCTCCGATTTTGTCATGCGGGATATCGTAAACGAATACTATAAATACTCGTCCAAAAAGGATTTCGACGCCTCAAGATTCCTCCAAAGCGGCTACAGCTATGTAGGCTACGCTTTTAAAAGAAACGAGGACAAAACTGTGTCCTATGACCAGTTTATAATAGATAAGGATTTTAACATAATATTCTCATTATCGTCAAATTACGGCCAGATTTCCAAGACCGTTTTAGACAAAATAAGCTATTATGAGCTTGTCAAAACTTATAAGGGCGAAAAAGGATATGTCCAGTCGTTTACGGGTTCAGCCAACCTCTACGACAGATTCGGCAATATAATATTTTCAAACAGCGAAAGGGAGTATCTGACCGCAAACTACAACAACGGTATGATGGTGTGCTCAATCGTGGACCAAAAGAGAACGACATCGTCCCGCACATACTATCTTTACGGCGCTCTTAACATGAGCGGAAGCGCTACCGTTCCCTTTGATTATTCAAAACTTTCAATGTTTACGGGATTTTATACAATAGGCGAAAAAACAGACTCAAAGGGAAATCTCTCTTACTACCTTGTCGGCCAAAACGGGCATGAAATACTGCTTTATGACGGCGCTACCAAAAAGTCCGCGGAGGGGTTTAATTTCAGAGTTAACACCAGCGGGACGGCAGTATATAAAACGGGCTGCTATGTATACTATGAGGACGGCGCTGACGGAAAAACTTACTTTGGCGTCAAAAACACCAACCCCGACAACCACAATAACATTATGCTTAAAGCCGAATATTCGCAAATAGTGCTCTATGAGCCTGCGGCTTATGCGGGAACGGTGTTTGCGGCCTGCAAGAAAACGGACGAAGGAAATTATGAAATATACAAAATAGCGTAATGGAAACCGAGATTTTAAAACCTAAAGAAGGAATAAAAAAAGCCGCGAAAATCATTAAAGAAGGCGGTATTGTAGCATTCCCCACGGAGACGGTATACGGGCTTGGCGCCAGCGCGCTTAACTCCGATGCCGTCGCTAAAATTTTTGAGGCAAAAGGCCGCCCCAAAGACAACCCTTTGATTGTCCATCTCTCAAAGCCCAAAGATGCTGAGAAGATAGCAAGGGAAATCCCAGGCGAATTTTATAAACTCGCAAAAAAGTTTATGCCTGGGCCTCTTACCATCGTTTTGAAAAAGGCGGAGGCGGTTCCCGATATCGTTACCGCAGGCGGTGATACCGTAGCGGTGAGGGTTCCCAAGAATAAAACGGCAAGGCGGCTCATAAAATTATCAGGGCCCATTGCGGCGCCGTCCGCCAACAGGTCAAAGCATGTGTCGCCGACAGCCGCAATCCATGTGTATGAAGATTTGAAAGGTGAAATCCCGCTTATCATCGACGGCGGAGCTTCAAAGGTGGGGATAGAATCCACGGTTTTGGACCTGACAAGCGAGTTTCCCACCATACTAAGGCCGGGAGCTGTTACCGCCCAGATGATTGCAAAAGTAATCGGCTTTGCAAAAGAGCACAGCGGAGAAATAAAGGTTGCAAAATCGCCCGGCATGAAGTATACTCACTATGCTCCGTCTTGCCCTGCCGTTATAGGCGGCAGCTTTGACGAGTGCGTGGCGGAGTTTTTAAAGAGCAAGGCGGAAGGGAAAAAGCCCGTCGTCATTTGCAGAACGGGCAACAAAATGAACGGCATCGATATAATAGAGCTGGGAAGGACCGAGAAAAAAATAGCGTCATCTGTATACGGAGCGCTGAGACTTGCCGAAAAGAACTTCAACTATATTATTATCGAAAACCTTGGAAAGACGGGAGTTTTGGGCGCCGTCATGAACAGATTGTATAAAGCTGCGGGAGGCAGGGAGGTATAATGAGAAAAGTTTTGTTTGTTTGCACGGGCAATACATGCCGTTCCCCTATGGCGATGTATGTATTGAAAAACATCGTGGACGGCGAAGACATCGAAGATATCGAAGTGGACAGTGCCGGGCTTAGCGCAAACGGAAGCCCTATTTCAGCCAACACCCTTAGGGTATTGTCGTCATACGGCATTCATGTCCATGAAACATACATATCAAAGAAAATCACAGAGGAAATGTTTGAGGAAGCGGACCTAATTATCCCGATGACTAGGATGATTGCCGAAGACCTTATCGAAAGGTTTGATGAAGATGATAAAATCGTCTCTGTATTCGATATGATAGGAAAAGATGTGCCCGACCCCTACGGCAAGGGATATTACGAATACGAGCAGGTCTGGCATATCCTTCAGCTTGCCGTGCCGCATATTGTAAACATAATAACCGACCCGAAATTCGGCGCCAAAAAGAAGAAAAAGAAAAAAAAGAAAAGATAAAAAAAACCGTCTTAGGACGGTTTTTTTGCGGGCGAAAAAGGTGGAGCGAAACGCCCATTTATTTATTTGGCGCATGAGCCTTCGATTGCGGTTATCATAGCTTTGAAAATCTTTATATGCAGTTCCTCGTCAAGTATTATCCTCTCCAAAAGAAGCTTGATGTCGGTGGAATCAACGGATAAAATTGTTTTTTCGTAGTTTAATATTGCCTGCTCTTCGGCCGCGATGTTCTGTTTTAAAAACTTTATGGGGTCTAAGGTATAGTTTACATAGCTGCCGTTCCAGTAGTTTCTCGCGCCCATAATGGGATATCCGCCAAGCTTGTAAATGGCCTTTCCAAGCAGTTCATGATGGCGCATTTCGACAACCGCAATCATCTCAAGCTGTTTTGAAAAGTCTTTTTCCTCATAAGTTATATAAGACTGAAAGGCGTATGTCAAAATAGCCGTAAGCTCGCTGTGGTCTCCTCCGTAGCTTGGGAGAAGCAGCCTTGCGTCTTTAAGGTTGTTTTCAACCTTGATTTCGGGGTAACTGAGCTCGCTGGCTGCGGGCATCAACGCAAATTCCATTTTCACCTCTTGAACGCTATATTATATGCTCTTGCCTTTACATGCGTGAAATAAAATCTTTATAAACGCTTGTCAATATTTGGGGTATGTGCTAAAATATCGCTGTTAATAATCAATAAGAGGGAATAATGTTAAACTATATCCTTTCGGCAATACCTAACCGCACAAACATGACTTATGAAGTCCAGCAAGGCACTCTGGCGGCCCTTATGGTTGTCATGGTGGTGCTTGCCATAGCGATGATAGTAATCGTTCTGATGCAACAAGGCACCAACGAAAATGTCAGCGCGATAACGGGCGTAACCGATTCATTCTACGGACGCAACAAGGCAAAAACACAAGAAGCCAGGCTTAAAAAAATCACATTGCTGTTCTTCTGCTTGATACTGATAACATCGGTGATATTCTTTATAGTGTCATCGGTGGAAGTCGGAAAAGCGGTGCTATAAAGAAAGAGGAGCGGCGAAAGCCGCTCTTATTAATATATGGGCTTGCAAATCTTTATAGCTTGATGTAAACTTAGCTTGCGTTAATTATTATGAAAATCATAACTACAAACAAAAAAGCTTATCACGATTATTTTGTGGAAGAGACCATAGAGGCCGGTATTGCGCTTGTGGGCACGGAAGTAAAGTCCATAAGGGCAGGGGCGGTCAATCTTAAGGACTGCTATGTGATAATCAAAAACGGCGAGGCGCTGCTGCTCGGCATGCATATATCGCCATACGACAAAGGCAGTTTTTCAAATGTCGACCCCGAAAGAACCAGAAAGCTTTTGCTGAACAAGTTTGAAATCAACAGGCTAAGGGGAAAAATCGAGCAAAAAGGATTTACGCTTATCCCGCTTAAGCTCTATTTTAAAAACTCATTCATCAAAGTTGAGCTTGGACTTTGCAGGGGTAAGCAACTCCACGACAAGAGAGCGGCTATAAAAGAGCGCGACGAAAAGAGAATGGTAGAGAAAATTATGAAAGAATATAACGCCAGATAGGAAGGAGAGTATGAAAAAATCCACTGAATGCGTCCAGGCAGGCTATGAGCCGAAAAACGGGGAACCGAGGGTTCTTCCGCTATATCAGTCAACGACTTACTACTACGAAACGCCCGAAGAGCTGGCCAAACTTTTCGACTATCCCAAACTTGGGCACATATATTCAAGAATATCGAACCCCACTGTGTCCGCTCTTGAGGCAAAAATCACGGCGCTTGAGGGCGGCGTCGGCGCAATGGCGTGTTCATCGGGAATGTCGGCGACTCTCTTTGCGGTATTAACGCTTGCAAACGCAGGCGATAATATCATAAGCCTTTCAACCATTTACGGCGGAACATACAATCTGTTTGCGGTAACTTTAAAGAAAATGGGCATCGAGACCCGTTTCGTTACCCCCGATTCATCGGATGAGGAAATAGAAAAGTTAATCGACGAGCGCACAAAGATGTTTTTTGCGGAAACAATATCAAACCCGTCGATAATAGTTCTAGACTTTGACCGCTACGCAAATATTTGTAAAAAGCACTCCATTCCTTTTGCTGTTGACAACACTCTTACAACTCCCTATATCGTTCGGCCGTTCGAGTTTGGAGCAAATATAGTCATTCATTCGTCCACCAAATACCTTGACGGTCACGCAAGCGCGGTAGGAGGAATTCTTGTGGACGGCGGAAACTTTGAGTGGGACAAAAATCCCCGCTTTAAAGATTTCTACACGCCCGACCCAAGTTATCACGGAACCGTTTATGTGGAGGAGGGAGGAAACGCGGCGTTCATACTAAAGGCCAGAATGCAGTTTATGAGAGACATCGGTGCCATAATGAGCCCGTTTAACGCCTACCTTACAAACCTCGGTTGCGAAACGCTTCATTTAAGAATGGAGCGCCACAGCGAAAACGCGCTGGCCGCCGCGGAGTTCTTAAGCTCGTCGGATAAAGTCGAATGGGTCAAATACGCGGGGCTTAAGACAGACAAATACTATCCTCTCGCCAAAAAATACATGGATGGAAAGTGCGGCGGAATGGTATCGTTCGGAGTCAAAGGCGGAAGGGAAGAGGCCGCCGAGTTCATAAAAGGACTGAAACTTATTAAGCAGGTAACCCACATCGCCGACGTCAGGTCCTGCGTGCTTCATCCCGCGACCACTACGCACCGCCAGCTCTCCGATGAGGACTTAATTAAATGCGGTATTTCAAATAACCTTGTCAGGCTGTCGATTGGCATCGAGGACAAGGACGATATAATAGAAGACATCAAACAAGCACTGGATAAAATAAAGAGGTAAATATGCCGATAATAATTCCAAAAGATTTGCCGGCTTTTTCAAGTTTAAGCTCGGAAAACATATTTGTTATGGATACCTTAAGGGCCTATAGCCAAGATATCAGGCCCATTGAAATTGCTATACTGAATCTCATGCCCACAAAGGTTGAGACCGAAACGCAACTTCTCAGGCTTTTGTCAAACTCGCCGCTTCAGACAAACGTCACTTTCATCAGCACGGCGACATACATGCCCACGCACATTTCCTCGGACCATATGCAAAAATTTTACAATTCGCTAGACGAGGTGTGCAAAAGAAAGTTTGACGGAATGATTGTCACAGGCGCGCCCGTTGAGACCATGGAATTTGAGGATGTTGCATATTGGGACGAGATGGTGCGCATCATGGATTTTGCCGATAAAAACGTAACAAGCACGATATACATCTGCTGGGGCGCTCAGGCCGCGCTTTATCATTTCCATGGCATAGGAAAGAAAATGTTAAATAACGGAAAGAAGCTTTCCGGCATTTTCCCGGCAAAGGCTTGTGAAGCTAACGACCCGCTCCTTAAAGGCATGGACGATGTCTTCATGATACCCCATTCACGATACACCGAAGCAAATCAGGAGGAGATAAGGGCATGCAAAGACATCAAAGTTCTTGCGGACTCCGCCGAGGCGGGAATTTGCATCGCAAAGACTTTGGATAACAAACGCATATATCTTACGGGGCACTCCGAATACGACAGGGATACGCTAAAGAAAGAGTATGAGCGTGACCTTTCAAGAGGCCTTGATATCGCCCCTCCCGCAAACTATTTTGACAAAGACGGCAAAATAGCGGTAACATGGCGAAGCACCGCAAACCTGATTTTCTATAACTGGCTAAACTACTATGTATATCAGGTAACCCCTTACGACATCGAAAAAATAAACTAAGCGCACCATATGGCGCTTTTTTATTATAAAGCGTTATTAAATCAATTTACAATCTTGTATAACATGCATTGACTTTATTTACATAATTTAATATTATCTAAGTGAAATAATTTTGGAGGGCAAAAAATGATTCAAAACGGGGAACTGAGCAAATACGCTGAAAAGCCGTTAAAACCCATGAGCGGTTGGACTATGGTATTTATTTTAATACTTATCATAGGCGTCGGAATAGCTTTTGCGGTTATCGGGGGAATTACGGGCTTATTCTTTTTAACGCCTTTGGGAGTTGCGGTAATAGTACTAAGCATTATGTTGTTGTCGGGAGGATTTATAGTTATCAAGCCAAACGAAGCCGCGGTGCTTGTATTGTTCGGTAAATATTACGGCTCAATTTTAAAAGAAGGCTTTTACTTTAAAAATCCTTTCGCGCATACATTCAACCCCGCTTCCGTAAATATCAAGGTTTTGGGCTTTGGCGGCTCGGGAACGCCCACGGGCAAGCTCTCGCTTAAAGCTATGACGCTTGACAACAACAAGCAGAAAGTAAACGACCTTGACGGCAATCCCATTGAAATAGGCGTTGTGGTTATCTGGAGAATCAAAGACACCGCGAAAGCCGTATTCAACGTTCAAAACTACGCGAAGTATATATCTACTCAGTCCGACGCCGCAATAAGACAGGTAGCAAGGCAGTATCCTTACGACGTCAGCGACAACGGTGATGAAAAATCGCTGAGAGGAAGCTCGCAGGAAATAGCCGAAATGCTTAAAATAGAGCTCCAAAAAAGAGTTGACATAGCGGGCATTGAAATAATGGACGCAAGAATTTCCCATCTTGCTTACGCTCCCGAGATAGCCGCGGCAATGCTTCAGCGTCAGCAGGCAAAAGCAATCATCGACGCCCGCACCAAGATTGTAGAGGGCGCGGTAAGCATGGTTCAGATGGCTCTTGAAAAGCTCTCCAGCGAAAAGATTGTTGAGCTTGATGACGAAAGAAAGGCGCAGATGGTAAGCAACCTTTTGGTGGTGCTTTGCGGAAACAAAGAAGCTCAACCCGTTGTCAACAGCGGTTCACTGATGTAAAATGTAAATCACAAAAAGGCGGAGCATTGCTCCGCTTTTTTATTTAATTTTGACAGTTTTCTGTTTTAATTTATGGTAACTAATCAGATTGTTTCGTCATTTTTCGGAGCTAATTGAGGTCCGAAATTTAGTCAAA
>JAAZIO010000017.1 GCA_012800805.1 Clostridiales bacterium
TCAATCTCAAACAGCTTTTCGCCGTCGCCGAGAAGGTCGATATAAGTTTCTGCCTGCGCTTCTGCGATTTTTGATTTCTCTGCCTGCTCAAGGACATAATGCGTAAGTTTTGGGCTGTATCCCACGCCCGAGTTAAAGAAAACAAGGTCACTAGTTTGTTTTATCCTTATTATGCCTACAAATTTAAGCGTGGTTTCAGCGCCGTTATATGCCGCCTCAAACTCCGCCGTTGTAAGCTCTTTAAAAAGAAGACCTCCCTCGGTTTGTTTATAATACTCGTCGTTTGTTAAAAGCTTAAGCTCTTTGGCGCCGTTTCCGCTTGCGTCGCCGATAATCGCGCTGAAATCTATGGGGGCGTAATCGCCGTCGCCCTGGGAAATGGCGGGATTAAAGCCAAGCGCCTTTAGGCTTTGCGCCGTTATCTGGTTCTTGCTGTTTACGATAAGCACAAGCTCGTCTTTGCTTTGCGGAAGCCTGCCCGCAAGTATGTCATAGTATGAGCCTACAAAGCCGTTGTCCAAAAGCTCCTGCCACCACAGATTGCTGTCGTTTGCGGTGTCTATTTTAGCGTATGTGTTGCTTTCGGTTTTGGTAAGCACATGCATTTTCACCTTTTGCGAATAAGCGACGCTTGCCGCCCAGTCGGGGTGCTCGGCTTCCATTCTCTTTACATAGTCCACAAAGTCTTGAGTAAGCATATTGGCGTGCATGTTGACGCCGCCGAATGAGTTTTCGGGCTCGTAGGGTATTATTTGACCGATGTCGGGAAAGGCGCCCTCCATATCGGGGAGGTAGTTGGTTGCCGTGGTGTCAACCTCCAGGGCATATGAGCTTACGGTTATGGGAAAGCTTGCCAGCGTGGTTCTTTCAAGCTTTGACATATATTTTGAAAATCCGTTCGAGATAGACAGCACAAGCGCTATGCCGATAATTCCGATTGAGCCTGCAAAAGTTGTCAGAGAGGTGCGGAACTTTTTGGTCACAAGGTTTCTTGCCGAAAGCGAAAGAGCGGTAAAAAGCGACATTGAGGAGCGCTTTTTTCTCTTATTCTTTTTTTCTTTGCTTAAAGACATCTCATCGTCCTTTTTTACTATCGCGTCTTTTAGCGCCTCGTCGATTTCATCGTCTCCCGGCGGGTTGGAGTCGGACACTTTTACGCCGTCGAGGAGCTTTATTATTCTTGATGAATATTTGTTTGCAAGATCCGCGTTGTGGGTGACCATGATTACCAGCCTGTCGCTTGAGATTTCCTTTAAAATATCCATTACCTGAACGGATGTGGCGGAGTCAAGCGCCCCCGTGGGCTCGTCGGCGAGGATGATTTGCGGGTCGTTTACAATCGCTCTCGCAATCGCGACGCGCTGCATCTGTCCGCCGGAGAGCTGCGCGGGTTTTTTGTTGATTTCGTCTTTAAGCCCAACACGCTCAAGAGCCTTAACCGCTTTTTCTCTTTTTTCCTTGGGGCTGACGCCTGAAATAGTTAAAGCAAGCTCCACGTTTTGCAAAACCCTAAGGTGCTGTATCAAATTATAGCTTTGAAAAACAAAGCCTATTTTGTGGTTGCGGTATGTGTCCCAATCCCTTGCGGTATAATCCTTTGTGGAGATGCCGTCGATTTTAAGGTCTCCCGAGGTGTAGCGGTCAAGCCCTCCGATAATGTTCAGCATCGTGGTTTTGCCGCAGCCCGACGGGCCGAGAATCGACACAAACTCGCTGGAACGAAATTTTATGCTAACTCCTTTAAGGGCGTGGACGACATTGCCCACCAAAGGATAATCTTTTGTGATGTTAACCAGCTCAAGCATTTTACTCTCCATTAATTGCGGGAATTTAAAATAAAAATCGGGCGTAAATCAATATAGTATAAGATAACAGCAATGATATCAAAAGTCAATTTATAAAAAAGTAGATTTTGGTAGAAAAAAGCGGGTGATTATGATAAAATCAGCCATATGGAAAGGATGGAAATGCTGGAAAGAACCGCTCTTCTTTTGGGAAACGACGCGGTGGAAAAACTTAAAGATAAAAAAATCGCTCTGTTCGGCCTGGGCGGAGTAGGCTCATACTGCCTTGAAGCGCTGGTCAGGGCGGGCATAGAAAATTTTTTGATTTGCGACGCCGACACTATAAGCCCGTCAAACTTAAACCGCCAGCTTTTTGCCTTGCGCTCGACTATAGGCCGGTATAAAGTGGATGTAGCCTATAACAGGATGAAAGACATAAATCCTTGCGTAAACATAGAAAAAAAGCCCGTATTCTTTTCAAAGGAAAGCGAGGGCGAGTTTGACTTTACTTCAATGGATTTTGTAATAGACTGCATCGACACGGTCACATCAAAACTTTTGCTGATAGAAAAAGCTAAAAGAGAAGGGGCAAGGATAATCAGCTGCATGGGCACGGGGAATAAAATATACGGCGATTTTGAAATATCGGACATTCAAAAGACCTCCGTTTGCCCACTAGCTAGAGTCATGCGCCTTGAGCTTAAAAAAAGAGGCATCAAAGGCGTTGATGTTCTCTACAGCAAAGAAACCCCGCTAAAAACCAAGGAAGTGGTTTTCTCGCAAGGTAGGCATCTTCCAGGGAGCGTATCGTTCATCCCTCCGCTTGCGGGGATAAAAATCGCGGGTCATGTGGTAAGAAAGCTTCTTGAACTATGAAAAAGTGCGCTATAGTTTTAAATGCCCCTAAATTAAACAGGGCAATTGAAGAAGATTTTATTGTTTGCGCGGACGGCGGCATAAAACACCTAAAAGATAGGGTCGCCGACATTCTGATTGGCGATTTTGACTCTCTTAAAAGTGATTTAAAAAGCAGCGCGAAATATACGGTTAAATTCCCCTCCGAAAAAAACAGCTCAGACGGCGACATCGCTCTAAGGTGGGCGATAGATAATGGTTTTAAAGATATCGCGGTTTATGGCATAACGGAGGGAAGGCAAGACCATATCCTTTGCAACCTCTCGCTTTTAACTTTGGCAAAAGAGCTTGGCGCAACGGCGGTCGGAAAGGATGACAACCTTGATATATATCTGGCAAGTAAAGAATTTAAACTAAACGGCAAAAGCGGCGACACGGTCTCACTAATTCCTCTTTTTGAGACGGCGATTGTTGAAAAAAGCGTAAACCTTTACTATCCGCTAAACAACCTTGAGCTGACACCACAAAATCTCTCAAGAGGCTTATCCAATTTAATGACGGACGATTATTTTGAAATAAAAATTAAAAAAGGCTCTGTGTTTGTTTTTCATTATCTTCAATAAAATTCGCTTGACTTTAAAATCCGTAAATAATATAATATTTTCAGCTAAAAAATAATATAATGCTGGGGGTGGCGGGGAAACCCGTCTGAGATTATACCCTTGAACTTGATTGAGGTAATCCTCGCGTAAGGAAGCATTAAGTTCATGTTCCCGGCTGTTTTTGTTTGGGAACTTTTTTTATGGGTATAAACTCCGGCGAAGGAGGATTTATGTTTGATGCATCTTTCACGGAGATGACTGTCTTTGAGCGTTGCGCTACTATTGCGCTTTATCTCACCCTTGTGCTGATTATATTGGCGCTTATTTCAAGGGCGGTCGTGAAAAAGTTTAAAACAGAGCTTTTGTCATCATTTGACGGCGTATCAATAGGACTTGGTTTAGGTTACGCCATAGGGCTTTTGGGCACTTTGTTTTATCTTAAACTTGACGAATACATCATATCAGGCTATATAGAGGGAAAATACTTTTATCCCGTGGCGGCCCTTCTTTTGGTGCTTTTTTCGCTGTCTGTGGCGGGATTTATAATTTCCGTATTTAAAAAAGATAAGCTTAAGCTTTTTTCTAAAATCGCCTTTTTGATAGTTGCCGCGCTTGCAATCGCGTTGTTTATCGCATCGCTTGTGGACAACTATAAAAACGGCGGGGCGTCCGATGCGCTGAGTGAAGCTCTGCTTTATATCTTTACCGCAATTATCGTGGCTTTGAATGCAGCTTTAGCTTTCGTGTTTGGAAAAAAAGAGGCAGCCGATAAAACAAGGGCCACGGTATACGGGGCAATCTGCATAACGATTAGCTTTGCCTTATCCTATATTAGATTTTTCGAGCTGCCGCTTGGCGGTTCGGTTACTTTTGCCTCGCTTGTACCCCTTATGGTTTATTCATATATGTTCGGTGTAAGAAAGGGGGTTCTTGCGGGATTTGTCTACGGGCTTTTGCAGTTCATACAGGCGCCGTGGTTTGTCCACCCCGTGCAGTTCCTTTTGGATTATCCCATAGCTTTTATGGCGATAGGCCTGTCGGGTCTTATCAAAGAGACGGGCGCGATAAAAAAATACCCCGCTGCGCAGTTTGCCATCGGCGGGCTTATAGGCGTGACGCTTAGGTATCTGTCGCATGTAATAAGCGGCATCTTTGTTTGGGGTTCGGGAGATCCCGAAAACTACGGCGCGGTTGCCTGGAGCTTTTTGTATAACTCATTCGCGCTTGCCGACTTTGCCATAGCTTTGGTCGCAGGTTGTCTGCTTTTTGCCTCAAAGACTTTTTTAAAGCAGATTAATAAGGCTGCAAATCCCATTCAAAAGAAAAGAGCCGAAACCCCTATGGCTGAGCCGCAAGAGTCAACAGGCAGTGATATTAAGTGATATCAAAAAGAATAATCAATAATAATACAAGATAAGAAAATTAAATCACAAAGAATTTTAATAAAAAAGCGGCTGAGCGCCGCTTTTTTGTTTAGTTTATTTTTTATAAAGAGCGATTTTTGCTATAGTTAATATTTATTACTATTGAACGGTTTTTCTATTAGTTAACTTTTAATTACTAAAGAGCGGTTTTTGCTAAAAGTTAACTATTTATAACTAAAGAGCTTTTTTGCTATAGTTAACTTTTTATTACTAATAAGCGGTTTTACTGTGTTCAATTTCCCTTTACGCTAAAAAAAGCTCGGATAGCCGCAGCTTATTTTTATAATTTATTTTAAAAATCTTTCAAACAAAACATTGCCGTCAAAGTCCATTATTTTGCAAAGGAAATCATCTGTGTCAAGGAGTGCGTAGCTTTTTGGATTGCTGTTAAACGGAAGCGAGCAGGAGCCAGGGTTTATAAAATAAATGCCGTCTTTTTCTTTAATAAAGGGTATGTGGAAATGCCCGTAGAAAACGCAGTCGCCCTTTTTTAAACCATCGGGCGGATTGTCGAAATTATACACATGCCCGTGGCTGAAAAAGAGTTTTTTGCCGCCCGTATTCATTTCATATATCCTGTTTAGTGTAAAGTCGGATATCATCTGATCCACTTCGCTGTCGCAGTTGCCCTGGATTGCGGTAAGTTTATCTTTAAGGGAATTTAAAATCACCGCTACCTGCATCGGGGCGTATTGTTCGGGCAAGGGGTTTCTTGGCCCGTGATTATATATATCGCCAAGTATTATAAGGCGCATGTCATCTTTAAGCTCGTTTGCGATTTTTCTCGCGCTGAAGGCGCTGCCGTGTATGTCGGACGCGATTAAAAGTTTCATAGCCGCTCCTTTCTCTTTTTTATATATTATACAAAATGACTGTTTTAAATGCAATCTCCTCTTTTTAATTTGGTTAAAAGTTTAAAGCGGCATGACAGTATCAAATATGTTGAATTTATGTTTATAGAGTATTACGCAAATGCTTGTCTATAAAAGTCATAAAACCGTTTGACAGTTTCAATCATTAGATTTTATATAAAATTTATCGGTGATGTTTCATCCCTTTTATAATCGTATTGAATTTTATTGATGTTTCATATCGCTGAAAATTACCGTATTGAATTTTTAGTGAAATTATGGTAAAATAGCAAAAGCACGAATTAGGAGTTTATTATGGCGAAAGTCACCGTTCACGACTATCACAGGCCCGAATCGAAAAATTACAGAATAAGGCTTGAGTCCAAATTTTTTAACGAAGTTGGCGAAATCCCGTTTCCCGAATACCCCCGTCCTCAGCTTGAAAGGAACAGCTTTTTAAACCTAAACGGCAAATGGCAGTTTGCCATGCAAAAAAAAGCAGAGGAGTTTAAAGGCTACGACAAAGAGATTTTGGTTCCTTTCTCACCCGAGTCTTTGCTTTCGGGGCTTGACGGAAAAGTGGCAATGCCCGACGATGTTTTATATTACAAGCGCTCATTCAATCTTGACAAAAGCTTTTTGAAAGAACGCACTATTATTCACTTTGGCGCTGTCGACTGCGAATGTGTCGTTAAAATAAACGGAGAGGAAGCCTGCCGCCATGTGGGCGGTTTTGTCCCGTTCTCGTTTGAAATCACAAATTATGTAAAAGAGGGAGAAAACGAGATTGAAGTTGTGGTTACAGACCCCTCCGACACAAGCTACCACTCCCGCGGGAAGCAGTCGCTGAAAAACGGAGGCATCTGGTATACTCCGCAATCGGGTATCTGGCAGACCGTTTGGATTGAATCGCTGCCGAAAGATTTCATAAAAGACATTACCATTATCCCCGATATCGACTCGGGCGAAGTTACAATAAAAGCCGCATTCGACGGCGAGGCGGGAGAGTTTAGCGCCATCGCTTATGACGGCGGAAAGGAAATAGGCAGGGCGGTTTCGTCGTCAGGCAAAGCGGTAATCAAGCTTGATGGCTTTGAGCTGTGGTCGCCCGAAAATCCGAAGCTTTATGACCTTATAATCGAGTATAGAGAAGATAAAATTAAATCCTATTTCGGCATGAGGAAATTTTCCATAATTACCGACGAAAAGGGTAAAAAGCGCCTTGCTTTAAACAACAAGCCATATTTCCACAACGGCGTTCTTGACCAAGGATACTGGTCGGACGGCATGCTCACCCCGCCATGCGACGCGGCTATGGAGTATGACATAAAGCTTATGAAAGACATGGGCTTTAACATGCTGAGAAAGCATATCAAAATCGAGCCGCTAAGATGGTATTATCACTGCGACAGGCTGGGAATGCTCGTTTGGCAGGATATGGTGTCAGGCGGCGAGAAATACAACCTTCTTGCTATCGGCGGCCTTGCCTTTATAGGCATTCACCCAAAGGACACAAAGAGAAATTACAAATTCTTTGCAAGGCAGAGCAAAGAGGGCAGAGAGGAGTATTACAGAGAGCTTAAAACCATGATAAACCATCTTAAGAACTGCGTATCGCTCTCGGTATGGGTGCCTTTCAACGAAGGCTGGGGACAGTTCGACAGCGTAAAGGCGACACAGATGGTAAGAGAGATGGACCCCACAAGAATAATAGACTCCGTCAGCGGCTGGAACGACCAGGGCAAAAAGACAAGCGATTTAAAGAGCCTGCACATATACTTTAAGCCGATAACACTTCCCAGAGATAAAAGGGTTATAGTGCTGTCCGAATTTGGCGGATACTCCATAAAGACAGAGGGACACGTGTTCAGCCCGAATAAATCTTTCGGATACAGGATTTACAAAAAGCCCGAGAGCTTTGCTATGGCTTACGGAAGGCTGTTTGACAAAAAGATTGTGCCTTTGATAAAAAAAGGACTGTCGGCAACGGTATACACCCAGCTTTCCGACGTGGAAGAAGAAATCAACGGCTTTATAACCTACGACAGAAAGGTTGTTAAAATCCCCGTAGAATTTGTGAAGCAGATAAACGACAGACTAAAATATTAATTAACAAAAACCCCGCAATCGCGGGGTTTATTTTTTATAATTAAATTGGTTTTTAGTATTATATTTTCAGCCAATAATTTTAAATTTTGCTAGCGGCTAA
>JAAZIO010000206.1 GCA_012800805.1 Clostridiales bacterium
AAAAAAACAAATTCTTTGTATTTAAAACCTGTTACTTGTTCGGAAGCGGATAAAAGCGCGACCGCAATCGCAAGGTCAAAGGTCGGGCCCTCCTTTTTCATATCGGCAGGGGCCAAATTTACGGTAATCCTCTTTTGCGGATACTGAAAGCCGCTGTTTTTTATAGCCGAGCGTATTCTTTCCTTGGATTCTTTCGTAGCTGTCGACGCAAGGCCCACCATTTCAAAAGCAGGCAAGCCGTTGCTTATGTCCATTTCAACATCCACGGGGTAGCCTATAAGACCGTCCAAGGCGTAGCTTTTGACCTTTGCCAGCATGATTTCCTCCAGAGTGATAGTCTAACAGACAATCATGCACTTTGCAAGGATTTTAAAAAAATTATGCCCGCTTGTGAAGCGGGCATTTCGTTATTTTTTCATATCTTTAAACAAGGCGTCGTTTGCGACATAAGTTTCAAGCGGGTTGAGCAGCGGGTTTGTGTTGTTGTAGCAATAGAACTTAAGGCCGTAGTTGATTTTGCTTGCGAACTGCTCGGCTTTTACCAGGTTCACTACAAAGTCAAGCTCCATGTCAACGACCGAGGTAAGACCAATGCTGTTTAAATCTTCTTGCGAAATCACGCCCGATATCGGATAGTGGACGCCGAGGTTTGCAACCGCAAGCTGATAGTAGCTTACTCCGTCCCATACGCATCTGAAGTTCTGCCAGCTTTGCGGCAGCTGATTGAAGAACGAATCCGCCGACTGAAGCAGGCTGGCTATGGTTTCGGTTACCATTCTGAATTCTCTTTCGCCCTGTTGCGAGTTGGTGTCAAAGTATACGCTGATATAGCTGAAGTCAAGCTCCTCAGCTTTCTTCCAGTTATATATCTTGCAGAATCCCTCAAATTCAAGGACGCTGTCGGTAACATCCTCAAAGTATTTGACAAAGCCGTAGTCGTATCTGTCTTTGCCTTCCTTGTCAACCCAGCTTACTTTGGCGTCTAGTTCGGGGTCAAGGTCTTCGGTAATCAAGCCGATTGACATATTGATTGAGTTGGAGAACACCGTATTCTTCAGCGTTACGACCGAGTTCATTCTTCCGCTTTCGTCATCGCTGACATTTTGAACGGAAGTGTTAATGTATAGCGTCTGGTTGCCGCTGTTACGCAGTATCGCTCCCGTGATATTGACATCCGCCGCGGCAACATACACAGCGTAGAATACGTTTTCAACTATCACATATCTTAGATTTATGTTCTTAAGCCTTTCTTCCCTGTCGGTGGCTCCCTGCGGGAAGTAGCGGCCTCTATCCAATCTTCCGTCGATAACGATGCCGTTACCCGCCTCTTTGTAAACCCAAAGAGACTCGTTTTGACCGTTATCTGTTTTTCTCAACGCTCTTGCGGCTCTTATGATAACGTTTTCAACCGTGACGTCGCTTACAACTATTCTCAGCGTCGCAATGTCGGTGGCGCCGTCCATTTCCTCGTTTTCTTTGAACTGACGGAAATAGAAACCGTTGCCGTTTATAGAAGTATACAAGGGATTATCCACGCCGCCTAGTGTAATGTCGCCATGCATAACGATGGAGTATTTTTGCTTATAGTCGGGATTGTTGCCGTGTATGTCGTAATCGTCTTTAACGGCAAGGTTTACCTTGTTAAAACCCTCAAGCGCAAACTCGTTTCTCTCATCTTCGCTTAGCGAATTAGAGAGGGAAACAAGACCGACGTTAACCGCGTCTTTTATAATCTTTGCAGTATAGGAGTCAGATACCTGCGATGTGCTGTATACAGGGAACGCGGCACTGACTTGAACCGTAACAAGGTCGCTGACATTTGCGGCGCTCAGCACTCCGTCGGAGCTTATAGAGAAGCCTTCTTTGTCAACCGTAAAGTTTAGATATTTGTAATAATCTTTGATTTCGTTTTGTTTCCTGATGAGGGCGGGCATGCCGTCGACTTGCGTGAATATGGTGACAACATCAAAGGGGATTTCATTTGTTATCATGCCGTCAAAGTTATATGTCATGCTGCCGAAAACCCTCTCTTGCGCTATACCGAGCTTATCTTTTGTGGAATCGTTGTTTAAAACGACATTGTATATCGGAGGCAAGACCACGATATTGATTTTTTCGCTTACTCCGCCGGCCGTGGCGGTCACAGTGGTTTCGCCCGCTTTCAAGGGAACGAGGCGACCGTCTTCGATTTTTATAACCTTGTCATCGTCAACGGTAACCGAAACATTGTCAAACTGCGAAGAAACGGCGTAATATAAGCCCGGGCTACCAAGCAGCATACAAACGCTGTCCTCGTCGTATCTGCGCCACAGGTCGCTGTTTTCAAAGTGAATCTGTTTAAAGTAAACCGTGATTTCGCCGACAACGCTGTCGCCAAGCTTTGCAAACAAGGTTACCTCTTCGATATTCTTTCCGCCAAATCCGCCGATAAGTCTAAGCTCTCCGCCGCTAATTTGGGCGTTGGGAGTGCACTCAAACTCAAGCGAGTTCTTTGATGAATAGCTTTGGTTTATCAGCGTGCTTTGAATGTTTAAGCTGTCGCCCTTAGTGTAGATAGCGTATTGCGATTTAAACGGCTGGCTTGAGTCGCGGTTTACAATATTTAAAGTTACTTCCGCTATGTGTTTATTGTATTTTTGAAGCTCGGCGGGAGGGTTCGTCATTGTGGCTCTTACGGTAACACTGCCCGCGCTGAGTGCCGTAAGAATGCCGTTGCGGTCAATTTGAGCCGCGGTTCCTTTTTTTATTTTCCAATCGACAAACCTTTGCTCGGTTTTTGCGTCGGCGGGCATAAGTTCTGCCTCAAGGGCAACTCTGTCGCCCACGGAAATAACGGCGGGAATGTTTATTATATTAATGCTCATTACATCGCTTGATGTGACGATAAAGTGTATTACATCCGTTTTGGAGCCGTCTTCGGTTTCAACGACCACATCCGCCTCGCCAAGCCCGTAAAAGTTTACAAGACCTTTTTGGTTAACCGTCAAAACCTCGCTGTCCATGGAGCGGACTTCATTTTCAACCCTCCAGGATACGCCTTTGTTTGTAGCGTGCTCGGGGGTGATTATGGCTACAAGCTGCATATCGTGCCCGAGATAGCCAAGCATAGTGTCGTCCGCAAGGGTAAGCTGGCCGTTTTCGTTTTGCCAATATATTTCCACGCCCTCTACCGCGATGTAGGCGCCCGATACAAGCGCCGCCGTCGCGCTGACGATTAATATTACTATTATCGGAATAAGTAAGAGCATTCCTATGATAATCTTTTTCACTTGTTCTCCTCCGCCTTAAGCGAGCAGGCATACTATTAGTATTGTAGGCTGACTGGATTTTAGCACACGAGCGATAAAAAATCAACAAATTAGCCTTTGTTGCGTCCCTTACGGTCAGCTACCTGCGGTTGCGCGGCGGCGTTTGGATAAAAAAACGTATTGCAACATACTTTATATTCTGGTATAATTTAATAAATTATTCCACATAGGGAGGCATTATGAGTAAGACAGCAAAGATAACCGTTGCCGTCATAGTGCTTGTAGCGGCGCTGTTTGCGCTTTCAGCGTGCGACAAAGAACCGGAATATGACTTTGTTTCGGGGATATTCCGCTACAAGTTCAACGGCGACGGGGATGACACCGTGACAATCGTCGGTCTTGAAGGCGACTGCCCTAAAGACGTAGTTATTCCCGCCACGGTGGAATATGACGGCAAAGTCTATAAAATCACTCAGCTAGGCGAGGCTATATTCGCTCCCGTCGAAAACAGAGTGACAGCAAAAGACGCTTTCGGAAAAGGTCAGGAAGCCTTTAACACCGTTCTTGAAACCGTTACATTTGAAGAGGGCAGCTTCGTCACCGATATCGGCGGCCGTTGCTTCTTGAAGTGTTCTTCGCTTAAAGAAGTCAATCTGCCCGAATCGCTTAAAACTATAGGCGGATTCGCTTTCAGAAAGTGCCTGTCTCTTGAAGAAATCGTTATCCCATCAAGCGTTACCCTTATCGGAAACGACTCTTTCGGCGACTGCACCG
>JAAZIO010000152.1 GCA_012800805.1 Clostridiales bacterium
AGCCCCGGCATCAGCCTTAAGCAGGAGGGCATATCTTATCTTTGCGGCGCCGAGCTTCCTTGCGTTATAGTAAACATGGTTCGCTCGGGCCCGGGCCTTGGCGGAATCCAGCCCGCGCAGGGCGACTACTTCCAGGCGGTCAAGGGCGGCGGACACGGCGACTACAGAATGCTTGTTTACGGTCCCGCCACCGTTCAGGAAGCCGTAAACATCGTATATGACGCTTTTGAAAAAGCGGAGGAATATCGCCTTCCCGTAATGATTTTAGGCGACGGCATGCTTGGTCAGATTATGGAGGCTGTCGAGCTACCCGAGTTTAAGGACATGAGCAAAGCCGAGGAAAAGAGCTGGGCTACAACGGGAAAAGGATTTGGTGAAACTAGAAAGGTCGTAAACTCACTCTACATCATTCCCGACGAGCTTGAGGCGATAAACAAGAGAATTCAAGCCGTTTACGACAAAATGGCCGCAAACGAAACCAAATTTGAAGAATATCTTATGGATGACGCGGAGTATGTCATCACTGCCTACGGTACCGTGGCAAGAATAGCAAAGGGCGCGGTCAACATTCTTCGCGCAAGAGGAATAAAAGCGGGGCTTCTCCGTCCCGTCACGCTTTATCCTTTCCCCAAGGCGGCGTTTAAGAGCGCGGCCGAAAAAGAGTGCGTAAAAGAATTCATTACGGTTGAGCTTTCAATGGGACAATACATTGAAGATGTTCAGCTTGCTACCGAATTTAAAAAGCCCGTCAGGTTCTTCGGAAGAAGCGGCGGCAATGTCATGACGCCCGAGGATATAGCGGATTTCGTCACAAAGGAGGCGTAAAATGAGCGTAGTATTCGAAAAACCTAAATTTTTAACGGATGTACCTTTCCACTATTGCCCCGGATGCACGCACGGCATTGCTCACCGCATAGTTGCCGAAGCTTTGGAAGAGATTGGCGCAAAGGGCAATGTTGTGGGCGTGGCTCCCGTCGGCTGCGCGGTATTTGCTTACAACTACTTTAACTGCGACATGCAAGAGGCCGCCCACGGCAGAGCTCCCGCGGTTGCGACGGGCGTAAAGAGCGTAAACCCCGATAATATTGTGTTCACCTACCAAGGCGACGGCGACCTTGCAAGCATAGGCCTTGCCGAAATCGTTCACGCCGCGGCAAGGGGAACAAATATTACCGTTATCTTTATAAACAACGCCATTTACGGCATGACCGGCGGACAAATGGCGCCCACCACGCTGCTTGGACAAAAATCCACAACCTCCGTCTACGGCAGGGAAGTGGGGCTTAACGGCAATCCCATAAAAGTTTGCGAAATGCTTTCAACCCTTGAGGGCCCCTCTTACATAGAGCGTGTATCGCTTTGCGACGTAAAGAGCGTAAGGGCAGCCAAAAAGGCTGTTGTGAAAGCGTTTACAAAGCAGAAAGAAGGCAAAGGCTTCTCGCTTGTGGAGATGCTCTCAACTTGCCCCACTAACTGGCATATGTCGCCAACCGAGGCTACCAAATTCTGCAAAAACGAAATGGAAAAAACCTTCCCGCTAGGCGTGTTCAAGGAGGTGGAATAAATGGAAAAGATTATCGTCGCAGGCTTCGGCGGACAGGGCGTTCTCAGTTTGGGCCAGCTTATAGCGTATTGCGCAATGTATCAAAATAAGGCGGTAACTTGGCTTCCCGCATACGGCCCCGAAATGCGCGGCGGCACGGCCAACTGTTCGGTCGTCGTTGACGATAAGGAAGTCGCTTCTCCCATCATCGCAACGCCTGACACACTTATCGCCATGAACAAGCCAAGCCTTGACAAGTTCCTTCCCAAAGTCAGAAAGGGCGGTCTTGTCATAATTAACAGCTCGCTTATATCCGATAAGGTGGATAACCCCGACCTTAAGGTTGTGTATGTCGACGCAAACGACGCGGCGCACAAAATCGGAAACGACAAGGCGGCAAACATCGTAGCCTTAGGCGCCTATCTTAAGCACTCGGGCCTGTTCACAAAGGATGCCATGGCAGATACAATCGCAAAAGTGTTTGAATCCAAATCCAAGTTCATTCCCTCAAACCTTGCTGCGCTAAACGCAGGATTTGAATATTAACAAGTTATAAACAAAAAACACCCCTTTTGAGGGTTCGTCTTTAGAATTTTAATCCCAGAAATTAAGGCATAGTTTGGTATATATACCTGCTATGCCGTTTTATATTTTTTAAGTCTAAATCTTTTTAAGTTAAGGTTGAATTTGCTTTTAAGCAATTCTACCTTTTAGCTTAAAAACATTAATTTTGTTCGGCAAGTAATTTTGCTTGTTGAGCTTATTTTTTTATGCTTTTTATTTTACCCGGCCAGCTTTTTGAAAATGTCCGAGCGCGCGCAAAAGACGATAATAACTTAAATGAAACATTGGAAAGGATTTTCAAAAACATAGAAGCAACCGCGATAGGAACAGAGAGTGAAAAAAATTTCAAAGGTTTGTTTGACGATATTGATGTTAACAGCAATAAGCTGGGTAGCACTGTTGAAAAGATTTTCAAGATTATCATAGCATTTATATTGATCAATATACAAGAAAGAGTGTTGAGAAAGAAATCATCAATGATGACATAGTTTTTGAAATCGAACTTGTCAAGCAGATGGAGGTATATATTGACTACATCCTGATGCTTGTAGCAAAAAAACAACAGAGCTACTGTAAGGATAAAACCATTCTTGCAAACATTGATAAGGCTATCAATTCAAGTATTGAACTTCGTAGCAAGAGAGAGCTTATTAAGCGTTTTATAGAGCAAGTCAATGTATCGACCGAAGTTGATGAAGATTGGCGTAGATTTATCAACGAGAGCAAAGAAGCGGAAATTTCAGCTATTATAGAAGAAGAAAAATTAAAGCCTGAAGAAACACGACGATTCATTAAATGCATTGTCCAAATTTACGCCAAACTTTTCCGAAAAAGCCCGTAAATCTAATTAAGCATGCTAGAGAACATTCGTCCTCGGCTTAATATAGAAGTTTCATTAGTTTTTGCTTATTTATGTTTCGCTTTTTATAGTTGTTTCATTATTTTTTGGCTATTTTGATGAGGGTTGATGATGCATAAGATTTATTTAGTACGCATAGATTAAGGTTGAATTGACAAAATAGGCTAAAAAAGGCTCCCGTATTAATTTTCCAAAAAAGTCGAGAATAAGGTAATAATAGGAAAAATTTGCACAATATAAATGTAGGCGGAGCGCGCCGGGAGGTAATATGAAACAAAAGTTTTTGGACAGCATCAATTATTTCGCTTGCCTGTTCATAGGCCTTATGACATTCATTTGCATTGGCGGTTCGATGATAGGCTACAGATACACTTGGTCAAACGACGGCATGGGCTCAAAAATATACCGCTACAACGGTTTTGAGTTTATGCGCGTGTTCTCGGGTGTCGACGGCGCCGGCACGGGCATATTCGGCGGCGTCCTCGATATCTTTGTGCTTATACTGGGCATTGGCCTCTTTATTTTCGGGCTTATGCTGATACTAGACAAGTTTGAGGTCATACGCTTCAGGTTCCTTGAAAAAATCCCCAACCTCGATAAAATTCTTTATCTTAGCATGGTGGGATTTATCGCTCTGTCGCTTATCGCTCTCATAATGTTTGCGGTCTGCTGCGGCGAGCTGAACAAGACATATGAAAGCTCATCGGGCGGCGACGGAGTAAAATTCGTGGTGGGCGGAGGCGCCATATCACTCTTCCTTCTTCCCGCGCTTGCGCTTATTGCCGTAATCGTGCTTAACGCGCTTGTCGCAAGGGGAGTCATCAAAGCCACGCCTTCAAGAAAGAAAAAAGCTAAAGTTAAAAGCCAAAGCTATGGCGGAAACGGCAGCGGCGAAAAGAGTCAGCTTGTTTATGAAAACAAAAGCCAAGGCGCTCCCGTAAAGGCCGTCGCCATACAGGCCTCAAAGGAAAACCTGGGCGCGGATGAAAGAGCTGAGTTTTCGGCGTCGCGCGAGAGCGCTGACGGAGGAAAGAGCGTAAACATCTCGGCTTCAAAAGACAGCTCAAATAAGGGGCAAAAAAGCGTAAGCGTTTCCGCATCAAAAGAAAGTCCGAAACAAGGACAAAAGAGCGTCCAAAAGTCAAGCCAAACGAAAGTATCGGACGGCAAAAAGACGCAAGTAAAGAAAACATCGTCGTCATCCGGCGGCGCCAAAAAGAGCGAATACAAGGCGGTTAAATCAAGCCAGCAGTCGCAAAGACCTGAAGCAAGATTGTAATAAAGATAAGCAATAATTTATTATCGGAAAAACTATAATGTATTATCAGAAAAAACTATAAAAAGGATTGCGCGGTATATCCGCGCAATTTTTTATTTAAAATAGGCAAAATAAGCTTATCGCAACTGACATTTGCTAGCCTATGTGCCTTATAGCCCCCTCACTTAATCCGACATTTGTTGACACGCTTAAGGCAAAATGATAGAATTACGATAATCCATATAAGAAAGGAAAAGATTACTAAGGAGATCGCGTAATGCTTAAAATCAGCCATTTAGTCAAAAAGTATCCCCACAGCGAGAAAATCGCTGTCAACGATATAAGCATAGAGCTTAAACCCGGCGAGATATTCGGCTTTCTGGGTCAGAACGGCGCCGGCAAATCCACAACCATTAAGTGCTTGACGGGCATTCTTCCTTTTGACGGCGGCACGATTGAAATCTGCGGACACGACATAAAGACCGACCCTATTGGCGCTAAGATGAACATGGGTTATGTTCCCGACAACCACTCAGTTTATGAAAAGCTGACGGGCGTTGAGTATGTAAACTACATCGGCGACATCTACAGGGTACCGGAGGATATCAGACGCGAAAGACTTGAAAGGTATCTCAAACTTTTCAGGCTTGAAAAGGCGGCAAACAGACAGATAAAATCATATTCTCACGGCATGAAGCAGAAAATCTGCATAATTGCGGCGCTCATCCATGAGCCAAAGCTTTG
>JAAZIO010000153.1 GCA_012800805.1 Clostridiales bacterium
CTCACTTGACGGCAGCTTAAGGCACATAAACGGCGTAATGCCTCTTATCATATCCGCCATGCAGAGCGGATTTTATAAATTTATCATCCCATCCGATAACGCAACGGAAGCAAGCTACATAGAGGGTATAGAAGTATACGCGTTTGATAAACTTTCAGAAGTGGCGGGTTTTCTTGCGGGAGAGGAGAGGCCGCCCGTTGCCCACTCCGTTTTTGTCAAAAGCGGGGCAAAGAGCTTGTATGGGATAGATTTTTCCGACGTAAAAGGCCAGTCCGCCGCAAAGCGAGCGCTTGAGATAGCGGTGGCGGGCGGGCACAATGTTTTGATGATTGGCCCCCCGGGCGGCGGAAAAACAATGCTAGCTAAGTGTGTGCCTACGATAATGCCGGACATGACATACGAAGAGGCGGTTGAAGTTACAAAAATCCACAGCGTAGCGGGCACTCTTGATAAAGCCGACGGTATAGTAAAAACCAGGCCGTTCAGAAGCCCGCATCACTCAACGACCGTCCCCGCGCTAATCGGCGGAGGGGCAAAGGCAAAGCCCGGAGAGGTATCGCTGGCAAGCGGCGGCGTGCTGTTTTTGGATGAACTTCCAGAGTATTCAAGAAACGCCTTAGAGACGCTCCGCCAGCCGCTTGAGGACAGGATAGTAGCCATATCAAGAGTGGCCAAGACTGCTTACTATCCCGCTAATTTTATGCTGATTGCAAGCATGAATCCGTGCCCGTGCGGAAACTACGGTTCAAAAACGCAGGAGTGCAGGTGCACACCCTCGCAGATACATAACTACCTTTCACGCCTTTCCGGCCCTCTTATGGATAGAATAGACATTCAGATTGAAGTCGACAGCGTAAGCTATGACGAATACCGCTCCAAGCAGCAGGCGGAAGAGTCGGAGGACATAAAACAAAGAGTTGAAAAAGCGCGCGACATACAAAGGCTAAGGTTTGATGGCGAAGGCATTTCAACCAACGCCGAGATGAGTGAAAAGCACCTGAAAAAATTCTGCGCAATAGACGACGTGTCCGAAAACCTTTTGAAAAAGGCAATCGAAAGGCTGAATCTTACAACAAGAGGAACCACAAGGATACTCAAGGTGGCAAGGACTATAGCTGATCTTGAAGGGGAAGAAAACATAGGGGCAAGGCATATCGCCGAGGCAGTCCAATACCGCCAGCTTGACAGAAGGTATTATGTATAAGGCATCGATAAACGCAAAAGCGGTATTCGCTCTTATTAAATCCCTCGGGCGCAATCTTGCCTATGAGGTGGTTTCAAACTGCGGCGAACCCAAAGACGCTTTTGAAAAAGACGGCTTTTTAGACAAAATTTGCGGCGTTATCAACGCTGATTTGGCAAAAAAAGCATTTGACGAAGCGGACAGGGATTTAATAGAATACCAAAGGAAAGATATAGCCCTCCTTTGCGTTGCGGACAAAGAGTATCCTAAATACCTTAAAGAAATAGACGAACCTCCGCTTTTACTGTATCTTAAGGGAAAAACCGAACTGCTTAACACAAAATCGGTTGCCGTGGTCGGGACCAGAAGACCAACAAGATACGGTGTTAAAGTGGCTAAGGACTTTACAAGGGAATTTGCATTGTCGGGGCTGACCGTTGTATCGGGAATGGCAAGAGGAATAGACACAATCGCCCATCAGACGGCGCTTGAGGCGGAAGCTCCTACAATTGCCGTAATGGGTTGCGGGCTGGATATTTGCTATCCCGCGGAAAACAGGGCGCTTAAGGAAAGGATTGAAAAAGAGGGGCTTGCCGTAAGCGAGTATCCGCTGTCTGAGCGGGCGCAGGCGTTCCACTTTCCCGAGCGCAACAGAATAATAAGCGGGCTGTCGCTTGGCGTATTCATTCCCGAGGCAACTTTAAGGAGCGGAAGTTTAATTACCGCGCGGCTTGCCGTGGAACAGGGCAGGGAACTGTTTTTGGTGCCAGGCAACATAAACAGCCCTGCATCCGAGGGCTGCAACGAATTCTTAAAAGAGATGCCCGCGGCTTTAACCACAACGCCTGAAGATGTTTTAAGGTGTTTTGGTATTGAAAAAAAGGCAAAAGAAGAAAATCGGAAAGCAGTGCAGATAGACGCTTTTGAGACAATAATCGTTGAACTTTTGCATGGCGGCGAATTGCACTTTGAGGAACTTTTGGAAAAAACAAATCTTGCTCCGTCGGAGCTGACCGTATATCTTATGAATTTGGAGTTGAACGGCGTTGTAGAAAAGCTTGCGGGCAATTTTTATGCGCTTGTATAGGTGTCATGAAAAAACTTATCATAGTTGAGTCGCCGTCAAAGGCGAAAACAATACAAAAATATCTGGGCGGAGAAGCCGCGGTTATGGCTTCTATGGGGCATGTCAGGGACTTGCCCGAAAAGTCGTTGGGCATAGACCTTGCCAACAATTTCGAGCCCCAGTATGTAATAAGCCCCGGCAAGGAAAAGCTTATTAAAGACCTTGCAAAGGCCGTAAAGGAGCACGACGAAGTTTATCTTGCGACCGACCCTGACCGTGAAGGCGAGGCAATTAGCTGGCACCTTAAAACCGCGCTTGGGATAACCGGCGATAAAGTAAGGATAGAATTCCATGAAATTTCCCCAAAAGCCGTAAAAAACGCGCTTGCCATGCCAAGGGAAATCAACATGTCGCTTGTCGATTCACAGCAGGCAAGAAGAGTTTTGGACAGGCTTGTGGGTTATAAAATATCGCCCATCCTTTCAAAAAAGATAAAGAGCGGCCAGATGGCAAAATCGGCGGGCAGAGTTCAATCCGCGGCTCTTAAAATGATAGTCGACCGTGAAAGGGAGATAAGGGCTTTTGTTCCCGAGGAATACTGGAACATATTCGCTTCCTTAAGCAAAGTTTCCGAAACAAAAACCTTTAAGGCAAAATTTAGCGACATAGGCGGAAAGAAATTCAAAGTAACCTGCGAGGAAGAGGCTAAAAAGATAGAAAACGCGGCTAAGCAGGGTAAATTTTATATAGACTCAATTAAAAAAGGCGAATCGGTTTCAAAACCCGCTCCGCCCTTTACGACCAGCACCATGCAGCAGGAGGCAAACAACAGGCTTAACATGAACTCCGACCGCTGCATGAGAATAGCCCAGCAACTTTACGAGGGCATAGAGGTTGAGGGCGAGGGGCATATAGCGCTGATAACTTATATGAGAACCGACAGCGTCAGGGTATCTCCCGAGTTCGCTTTTTCAACCATATGTTATATAAAAAACATCTACGGCAACGAATACGCCCCCGACAAGCCCAACTTTTACAAGACCAGCGACAAGGCGCAAGACGCCCACGAGGCAATAAGGCCCATATCGCTTGAGGTTACGCCCAAGTCGCTTGAGGGCAAAATAGAGCGTGACCAGCTTAGGCTTTACAAGCTGATATACGAGCGCTACCTTGCCTCACAGATGACCGAGGCCAGATACAACACAATGAATGTTCATATTGTGTGCGACGACGGCAAAGAGCAGTTCGGCTACACATTAAAAGGCAAGAGCGTTGTATTTAAAGGCTATACCATAGTTTACGAGGCGACGGCAGAGAGCGACGGCGAGGACGAGACCATAGCCAACCTCCCCGCTTTAAACGAGGGCGATAAGCTAAAGCTTAAAGACATAAAGAGCGAGCAAAAATTCACCAAGCCGCCGGCAAGGTATACCGACGCCACTTTGGTTAAGGCTATGGAAGAGAACGGCATAGGAAGGCCAAGCACTTATGCCTCAATCATTTCCGTCTTGGCAAAAAGAAAATACACCGAAAAAGAGGGGAAGCACATTCTTCCCACAAAAATAGGCGAAACCGTATGCGAGTATATGGAGGAGTTTTTCCCCGACATCATGAACCTTACTTTCACCGCTCGCATGGAAGGCGCCCTTGATAAAATCGCGGAAGGCGGAATGAAGTGGCAGGAAATCCTGCAAGGCTATTATCCCGTATTGGAAAAAAGGGTAACCTACGCAAGAAAAAGCAAATACAACTTTCCAGTTGAGGAGTCGGATGTTATTTGCGAAAAGTGCGGCGCAAAGATGGTTTATAAAGAGGGCAAATACGGAAGATTTCTTGCATGCCCCAACTTCCCCGAGTGCAGAAACGTTAAAAGCATCGTGGAACCTGTGGGAAAATGTCCGAAATGCGGCGGGGATGTGGTTAAAAAATACACCAAATCCAAAAAAGTGTTTTACGGCTGCTCCAACTATCCCGCTTGCGATTTTTCATCGTGGGATTTGCCCGCGCCTTCGCTTTGCCCGCAGTGCGCTTCCGTGATGAAAGTCAGCAACGCAAGGGGCAAAAAATATTATATCTGCACCAACAAGACTTGCGGACACAAGGAGCTTGTGGCGTCGCAAGAGCCAAAAAAGGATAATGAATAAAAAGATAAAAGTGATAGGCGCAGGCTTGTCGGGATGTGAAGCCGCGCTTCAGCTACTTAAGAGAGGATACACGGTAGAGCTTTTCGAGATGCGCCCAAAGCGCATGACGGGCGCCCACGCGACAGCGGAACCTGCGGAACTAGTCTGCTCAAATTCTCTTAAATCAGAAGAGGTTGAAACGGCCTCGGGCCTTTTAAAGGCGGAGCTTAAAGCGCTTGGATGCGAGCTTATAACAATTGCCGAGGGCGCAAGAGTTGCCGCAGGCGGAGCGCTTGCCGTTGACAGGTCCTTATTTTCAAAGCTTGTTAAAGACAAGCTTTTTTCGTATGATAACTTAATTTATATAAATGAGGAAGTAAAAGAGGTTATAGACGAGACTCCCGCAATAATTGCGACGGGTCCGCTCACATCCGACTCTTTAAGCGATTACATCAAAAATATTACGGGCGATGACGGCTTTTTCTTTTTCGACGCGATAGCGCCCATAGTATCAGCCGAATCCATCGACCTAAGCCACGCGTTCTTTGGCGGACGATACGGCAGGGGCGGCGACGATTATTTGAACCTTTACATGAATAAAGAAGAATACGACCTTTTTTACGAAAACCTTATAAAGGCAGAGTGCGTGAAGCTAAAGGATTTTGAGGGCGAAGAGGTTTTTGAAGGGTGCATGCCGATAGAAGTCTTGGCAAAAAGGGGCAAAGACGCAATAAGATACGGCCCATTAAGGCCTGTGGGGCTAAGAAATCCCGAAACGGGTGAAAAATATTACGCGGTGGTTCAGTTAAGAAAAGAAAACACAGCGGGTAACGCATACAACATTGTGGGGTTTCAGACAAACCTGACGTTCCCTGAGCAAAAAAGGGTATTTTCATTGATTCCCGCTTTAAAAAACGCAGAATTTTTAAGGTACGGCGTCATGCACCGCAACAGCTATGTAAACGCCCCAAAAGTTCTTGACGCAAGCTTTAAGATAAAGGCAAAGGAAAATCTTTTTATAGCAGGGCAGCTCTCGGGCGTCGAAGGTTATGTTGAGTCGATTGCCTCGGGGCTGATTGCGGCATTGAACCTTGACGCCATGCTAAAGCAGGCGCAAAAGATAGTGCTTCCCGAAACTACAATCATTGGGGCTCTTCAAAGATATATAAGTTCGCCCCATGAAAAGTTTCAGCCCATGAACGCCAATTACGCCCTGCTTCCGTTTATCGACACAGATAAGAAAAAGAGGAAAAAAGAGTATTACAATCGTTCCATATATGATATAATTAAGTTTAAAGAAAAATTACCGTTTTAAGGAGAGGTTATGGATTTTCGCGGAACAACGATATGCGCGGTAAAAAGAAACGGCGTCACGGCTGTCGCGGGCGACGGACAGGTTACCATGGGCGAGAGCGTGATACTTAAAGGAAATGCCGTCAAAGTCAAAAGGATTTACAACGATAAGGTCGTGATAGGTTTTGCCGGCTCTGTATCGGACGCTTTCGCGCTCTCCGAAAAATTTGAGGAGATGCTTCAAAAGTATTCGGGCAATTTAATGCGAAGCGCCGTTGAGCTTGCCGAGCTTTGGAGAAGCGATAAAGTTTACCGCAAGCTTGAGGCTCTTTTGATTGTGGCGGACAAAAACAACCTCTATATCGTCAGCGGTTCGGGAGAGGTCATAGAGCCCGAATCGGGAGTATGCGCCATAGGCTCGGGCGGCAACTACGCTCTAGCCGCGGCAAGGGCGCTCATTCAAAACACCGAGCTTCCCGCCGACGAAATCGCAAGAAAGGCGCTGCTTATAGCCAGCGAGCTGTGCGTTTTCACCAACGACCATATTACGGTTGAGGTAGTTTAACACTGCGATTAATATTTTAATACTTAAAAATCTTATCATACGAAAGAGCAAAATTGAAAATAAGGATTATCATAGGCAAGCGGGGGCAAAGCCCCGTAACGCCTTTCCAAATCAAGGAGAGTTATATGAACGATAAAGTTGAACTTAGCCCCAAAAAGATAGTTGCGGAGCTGGACAGATATATCATTGGCCAGCGACAGGCTAAAATCGCTGTCGCAATCGCCTTGCGTAACCGCTACAGACGCAGCAGATTGCCCGAGGAGCTGAGGGAAGAAATAACCCCCAAAAACATCATCATGAAAGGCCCGACAGGCGTAGGAAAAACGGAAATCGCAAGAAGGCTGGCAAAGCTTGTAAGGGCGCCCTTTGTGAAAGTCGAAGCCACAAAGTTTACGGAAGTTGGCTATGTGGGCAGGGATGTCGAATCCATCATCCGCGACCTTGTTGAGGTTTCAATCAGGCTTGTAAAGGAAGAAAAATTCAAAGAGGTTTTACCCAAAGCCACCGAAGTTGCCGAAAACAAGCTGGTTGAGGTGCTATTCCCGATTAGAAAAAGAGGCGGCGGGACAGAGGGCAAATCCGACGCCGAGCTGAAAGAGGAACTGCTGTCAGAGCTTAGAAAAGGCAACCTTGACAAGCTTATGGTTGAAATGGATGTCCCTCAGCAGCCAAAGCCCATACAGATTGCCCCGGGGCAGGAAGCCGTCAATATTGGCGACATTTTCGGAGGGCTTTTGCCCCAGCAGAAAAAGAAAAGAAAACTCACTGTTAAGCAGGCAAAGGAGTTTTTGATAAATTCCGAGGCGGAAAAGCTTGTTGACCTTGACTCCATCAATCAGGAGGCTCTCTACAGAGCGGAGCAGCACGGCGTAGTGTTTATAGACGAGATTGACAAGGTCGTAAGCAAGGGAAGCTCAAGCGGCCCCGATGTTTCAAGGGAGGGCGTCCAAAGAGACATTCTTCCCATTGTCGAAGGCTGCACCGTGCAGACCAAATACGGCGCGATAAGAACGGACTATATCTTGTTTATTGCGGCGGGCGCGTTCCACCTTGCCAAGATGTCTGACCTTATCCCCGAGCTTCAGGGCAGATTCCCGATAAGAGTTGAGCTTGACAACCTCACCGAGGCGGACTTTGTAAAGATTTTGACCGAGCCCGACAATGCGGTGCTGAAGCAATACAAAGAGCTTTTGAAAGTTGACGGCGTGGAGCTTGAATTCACCGACGAAGCCATCGCCGAAATCGCAAAAGCGGCATTTATAGAAAACGAGTCAAGCGAGAACCTGGGCGCCAGAAGATTGCACGCGGTCCTTGAAAGCCTGCTTCAGGATATCTTGTTTGAGGCGGACGGCGAGAGCGGAAACAAAAAGGTAGTAATCGACGCCGCTTATGTAAAAGAGCATCTTGCAAAATCGCTCCAGAGCGCGAATTTGAGAAAGTTTATACTGTAAACGGAGTTTATTATGTTCACGATACCAAAAGGCACAAAAGATATGCTCCCCGGCGAGGCGTATAAGTGGCATTTCGTCGAGCAGGCCGCAAGGGAGACAGCCGCGCTGTTCGGCTTTAGAGAAATAAGGACGCCCACATTTGAGCAGACGGAACTGTTCACCAGAGGCGTCGGCGAAACCACCGACATTGTGACTAAGGAGATGTATACATTCCTCGATAAAGGAGGAAGAAGCATAACCTTAAAACCCGAGGGAACCGCAGGCGTCGCAAGAGCCTATGTTTCCTCCCTTCAGGGCGAAGGCCTCATCCCCATGAAGATGTATTACTTAACCTCGGTGTTCCGCTATGAACGTCCGCAGTCCGGAAGACTTAGAGAGCACCACCAGTTCGGTTGCGAGCTTTACGGCTCATCATCTCCGTCAGCGGACGCGGAAGTTATAGCTCTTGCTAAAACATTCTTTGAAAAGGTCGGGCTTAAGTCGCTTAGTCTTAATATCAACAGCATAGGCTGTCCCGAATGCAGAAAGGAATACAACAAGGTGTTAAAGGAGTATCTTTCAAGCCACCTTGACTCGATGTGCGCACAGTGCAAAGTGCGCTTTGACAAAAATCCGCTCAGAATTCTTGACTGCAAAGAGGAAAACTGCAAGGCAGTCAATAAAAACGCGCCAAAGATAACGGATTACCTTTGCGACGAGTGCAAAAAACACTTTGACGGGGTTAAGGAGAATCTTACAGCCCTTGGCATTGAGTTTAAAGTAAACCCCGATATCGTAAGAGGTCTTGATTATTACACAAGAACGGTTTTTGAGTTTATTACAGACACCATCGGCGCGCAGGGAACGGTTTGCGGCGGAGGTCGCTACGACAACCTTGTGGCTGAAGTCGGAGGAGCCAAAACGCCCGCTGTCGGTTTCGGCCTTGGTATTGAAAGGCTGATACTCACAATGGAGGCGGAAAGGCTTTTCGATACCGTTAAAAAGGACGCCCCTAAAGTTTATGTCGCCTCCTTTGCTGACACCGCGGCGGAAGCTTCAAGGCTTGTTATGTCGCTGAGAAAG
>JAAZIO010000154.1 GCA_012800805.1 Clostridiales bacterium
ATATTTCAAAAATGAATTATTGTTTTAAACGATTTTAAAAATGATATATCAATAAATCAGATAAAATGAAAGTCATAAAATTACTTTATATTTTATATTATTAAGCAATTATCATTTAATATATTAAGACAAAACAAGCTATTTATAAAACATTTTATAGTTTTCTATATAACCTTATTATAGCATTCTATATTTAATTTTTGTTTAAACACATATCACCTTACTGCATCTATTAACATAAAAAATTTTTTTATTAAAAATAAATTAATTATAAGAAACTTTAAAACAATACAAAGATTTTTTTTCGACACAATCACACAATTTTTTTGCGTGCATATAATATTAGCGTCGTAGGAGGGATTTATGAAAGTTGTATGCATCAAAACACCTAAATTTATTAAAAAATTCATCATGTTTATTAAGAATAAATTCAAACCCGTAAAAACCCAAAGCGCCGAAGAAGAACAAAAGAGCGAAGAATAATAAGCTATTAAAATACATAAAATTAACCTCCATTAAGAGGTTTTTTTTATTTAATCAAATAGGGACAACTTTTAAAAGTGACAAATTTTCAAATAAACACTTTATCACTTTTGACAAAACCAAATAAGTATTCTATTATTCTAAAGATTTTATAATACCATTACAATTATTGGTACTAGTATTATAATTATTGGCGCTAGTATTATGATAATTGGTGCTTTATAGAATAGTTGGCGTTAAAATATCCAAAAAGCTCGTGTTCTCCTGCTTATAACTAAATAAACTTGTCTTTATTGGGCTCTTAAAGATATCAAATGAAAATTAATAATATCCGATGAAAAAATAAAAAAGATAAGAAGAATCTTAAACATTGCATAACAATTTAGCATAAATGGGTTGCTTGTTAAAAACTTCGGGCTCGTTAATGCTAAAACTTTAGGTTCGTTAATGCTAGATGATTATTATATTCTTTTAAAAAATTAATTAAATCCAAAAGAAACAGTATATTTCAAATAAAAAAAGGCATGAGGTTTTTCATGCCTAAAAATATTTTAATTTTAATTTTTGGTTTTTTATTTAAATTGTCGGCTTTATGACTGTAATGAGTTTATTATAAGTTAATTTAATTCTTCTCTCCTATTTAGTTAGGTATAATTTTTCATCTGTTTTATAATGCTTTCAGGGTTTTCGGCCGTGAATACGGCGTTGCCGGCAACAAGTATTTGGGCGCCCGCGTCCGCTACGGCTTTAGCGTTTTTTTCGCTGATTCCGCCGTCGATTTCAAGAAGTATTTCTCTGCCTGCGCCGTCAAGCATTTTCTTAGCGTCCTCAAGTTTTTTTATGGATTCTTCAATAAATTTCTGTCCTCCAAATCCCGCGTAAACGCTCATAATCAAAAGCATATCTATTATATCAAGATAAGGCTCAATCATTGAAAGAGGTTTGTCGGGGTTTAATACAAGTCCACATTTTACCCCCTTTGCCTTAATTTTCTCAAGCGCCCCTCTTACATCTTTAGACGCGTCGGGGTGAAATGTCACATAGTCCGCCCCTGCGTCGCAAAAGCGCTCTACATACTTTTCAGGCTCTATTATCATAAGATGGCAATCTAGCGGCAAGTCCGTGTATTTCCTCAAAGCCTGAACCATCGGCATGCCGAATGTGAGGTTGGGCACAAAAACCCCGTCCATAACATCGCAATGAACGATATCGCCGCCCCACTCTTTTACATTTATAACAGCCTGCGCCATATTTCCAAAGTCAGCCGAAAGAATGGACGGCGCCACCAAAATTTTATTCATATTTTTTCCTCCGTATCTCATCAAGCTCGTCAAACAATGCTTTATAGCGTATATATCTACCCTCGTCTATGTTTTTTCTTACCTCATTTCTTACGGCGCACTCAGGCTCTACCGTATGCGTGCAGCTGTTATATCTGCAATTTACGGCATAAGGCAAAAAGTCCTCATAATAAAGCCTTAACTCATGAGGGTGGATGTCTATAGGGTCAAGCAGCGAAAAGCCGCAAGTATCCATAATATAATAATCCCCTGCGTCGATAAGCTCGGTTACCCTCGTCGTATGCTTTCCTCTGCCCGATTTTTCTGAAATATTATCGGTTTTAAGCAAACTTACCCCTAAAAGCGCGTTTATTATCGAGCTTTTTCCGACAGCGGATTGCCCCGCAAGACAGACGGTTTTTCCTTTTACATATTCTTTAATGCCGTCTATTCCCGCCCCCGTCAACGCGCTTACTTTAAACACGGTCAGGAACTTTTCGTAAGCTGAAACATCGACATCGCTCAAATCTTCTTTGTTGATTACAAGAACGGGTTCTATATCTTCCTTTATACAATTGACGATAACTTTATCCACAAGCAAAAAATCTGGCTCGGGAACGGAGGCAATAACGATTAAAGCGGCGTCCACATTCGCCACATATGGGCGAATAAGGCTGTTTCTTCTGGGCAATACCTTTTCAATGACAAATTCTCCCGCCTCTTTTACGATTTCAACATAATCACCCGTTAAAATGATTCCGAAGTTTTTAAGCTTTTTTCTTGCAAAACAGACATACATTTTGCCGTTGTCCGCGGTAACGAAAAACCTTGAAGCGATAACCTTAACCACTTTTCCTTTAATGGTCATGAGATACCTCCTTCAGGTATTTTCGCTTAAGCTGTCCGCAAGCGCCTTCTATGTCCGAACCAAGACTTCGGCGAAACGTGGCTGAAACATTCTTTTTCTCTAGCTCGGCCAAAAACAAACCGGCTCTGTCCTTTCCCGAGGGTTTAAGCCCGGCGTCTTTAACGGGATTTAGATTGATAAGATTGACATGCAAAGGAAAGCCTTTTAACAGCTCCGAAAGCTCTTTAGCGCATTCCAAAGAATCGTTTACGCCTTTTATCAAAGAATACTCAAATATCACTCTTCTGCCCGTTTTTTCAAAATAATACTTTGCCGAGCCTACAACCTCTTTTACGGTATATCTTTTCGCTATGGGCATGATTTGCTTTCTGATGTCATCGTTTGGGGCATGAAGAGATATTGAAAGAGTAACATTATGCCCGCTTTCCGCAAGCTTTACAATGCCATCGCAAAGCCCCGAAGTGGACACCGAAATATTTCTTTCAGAAACATTAAGCCCGTCAGGCGATGAAATCAAATTTACAAACTTTAATGTGTTATCATAGTTGTCAAGCGGCTCGCCGCTTCCCATCATTACGATGTTTGAAACGGCTCTTTCTTTTAACGAACCGCCAAAATGCGAATTGATTAAAGCAACCTGCGAAAGCATTTCACCTGCGCTTAAATTTCTCGCAAGCCCGTCCATACCTGAAGCGCAAAAAGCGCATCCCATTCTGCATCCCACTTGTGATGAAACGCAAACAGTATTGCCGTAATTGTTGGGCAAAAACACGCTCTCTATCAAATTGCCGTCATTTAGCTTAAACAAAAATTTGGCGGAGCCGTCTTTTGAATTAAATATTTCAGCCTTATAAAGCGGCTTTTCAAAAAACTCAAGCTTTAGCTCATCTCTTAGTTTTTTGGGAAGCGAGGTCATGCCGTCAATATCCGCCCCGCGAGCGCAAAAAGATAGTATCTGCTTTGCGATATATTTCGGCTGGCCGCAAAGCAAACCTAAAAGCTCGTTTATGTCATAATCGGCAAGTATCTTATTCACGCTTTTTCAATCGGGCGATGTAGAAGCCGTCCCATTCCTCCTCGGGCAAAAGTTGAACTCTACCGTCGTTTTTAAAGGGTATATCCATGGGTTCAAGGGTAACCTCACCTTTCTTTAAAAGGTTTTCCGTCACGCTCTCGTTTTCCTCTTTAAATATGGTGCAGGTTGAGTATATCAAAACGCCGCCTTTTTTAAGATATCTTACGGCATTGGATAGTATAGTATTTTGCAAAACGCTCATTTTTGGAATGTTTTCTTCGCCGTGTCTTAAAAATACGTCGGGGTGCTTTCTGAAAGTGCCAAAGCAGGAACACGGACAATCGGCAAGAACAAAATCAAACTCTCCCTCCCACTCGGGATTGAATTTAGCTGCGTCGTGAAGCTTAGGCATAACATTATACGCGCCCATCCTCACGCGATATTCCCTTAAAAGCTCGAGCCTTTTGGGGGACACATCACACGAGATAACGGTTGAGTCGGGACAAAGCTCTGAGATATACACAGATTTTCCCCCGGGAGCGGCGCACAAATCAAGAATTTTTGCCCCGTTTTTTGGGCTCATCGCTTTTACCGCAAGCATCGAGGACGCAGACATATAAGTGACTACACCCTGCTGAAACATATGGGCGACATCTTGAGTGTTTTTGCATATCAAACCATGGTCCAAAACAGGTTCGCAAGGATTGTTTTTTGTCTTTAGGATATTCCAAACCGTATTGCGGTCGGTCAGTCTTAAATTTACCCTTACGCACTCCCTTTCAAAAGCAGGCGCGCCAAGTATCTCCTTTCCCCTCTCTCCGTATTGGCTGATAACTTTTTCCACAAACCATTTGGGCTTTGAGTAAACAACATAATCAAGTCCTTCGCCGAGTTTGGGCAGTTTATACTCGCGCCTCGCCGCTCTTTTCAAAACGGCGTTTATAAAACCCGATAAACCCGCCTTGCCTACTTTTTTAGAAAGCTCAACCATTTCGTTGACAATGGCGTAATCCGGCACATTGTCGAGGTATCTTAGCGCATAAATGCCAAGCTTTAGCAAAAGAGCGACCGATGGCTTTGGTCGTTTTTCCGCTAAGGAATTTAGTATAAAATCAAGCTCGACATCCTTTTCAAGCACGCCGTAAACAAGCTTTGTAGCCATCGCGCTTCCGCCGCTTAAGGCAACCGGAGCAGACTCGGGGTTTTTATATATTCCGTCAAGAGTGTTAAACGCCGAATAAAGATAATTAAACATTTTTAACCAAGCACCGTTCCGACTTTGATTTCATGGCCTTTCAGATATTCCGTGTCCGCCATTTTTTTGCCGCCTTCGCCTTGAACGGTTTTAAGCCTTATAAGACCGTCCCCGCAAGAAACTATAAGGCCCTCTTTGGGCGATGCTTTAACCACGGCGCCGCAAGCGGGCGTAACAACGCTTTCATTTAGAGCTTCCGCTTCGTGAACCTTTAAAAGAGCGCCGTTTGAGTATGTAAAAGCGCAAGGCCACGGGTTCATGGCTCTTACAAAGTTATAAAGCTGAATTTTGCTTTTTGAAAAATCAATTTTGGCGTCTGCCTTTTTTATAATGCCGCAACGGGTAGCTTTTGAGTGGTCTTGAGGAACAAACACGGCTTTTCCGCTCTCTAGCAGCTTTAGCGCCTCGATAATCGCCTCGCCGCCAAGCTCCGCAAGGCGGTCAAAAAGCTCTCCCGCCGTCTCGCCACTGCCGATTTCGGTTTTTTTGACAAACAGGATATCTCCCGCGTCGATTTCTTTAACCGTCCTCATTATGGTAATGCCCGTTTCCTTGTCGCCGTTTAAAATGGCGTGTTGAATGGGCGACGCCCCCCTGTATTTTGGAAGCAAGGAAGCATGGACATTTAAAACGCCATATTTGGGGATAGCCAAAAATTCATCGGAAAGAATCTGGCCGAATGCCGCCGTAACGGCAACATCGGGCGATAGCGATTTTATTGTTTCAATTCCATCCTTTGATACTTTTTCAAACTGATAAACAGGGATGTCAAGCTCCGCCGCGGCCTCTTTCACGGGAGACGGGATAACTTTCATACCCCTTGAGGCAGGCTTATCAAGACCCGTGACAACGGCGTCAATCTTAAACTCTTTTGAAAGAGCTTTTAAAACAATTGCCGAAAAATCGGCGGTGCCCATGAATATCAGTTTCACTGCTTTTCCTCTTTATCGATAAACAATATTCCGTCAAGGTGGTCTATCTCATGGCAAAACGCCCTTGCGGTAAAACCTTGAACCTCATAGACATGCTTGTTGCCGCGCCTGTCAAAGGCTTCAACTTTTACTTTATCGGGCCTTCTCACTTTGCCGTATCGTCCTTTTACGGACAGGCATCCCTCTTCCCCCAGTTGTTCACCGTCGGCTTCAATAATTATGGGATTGACAAGCTCAAAGCTGCCGTCTTCCGTTCTTACCACGGCAACCCTTTTCAAAACCGAAACCTGCGGCGCAGCAAGCCCTACTCCGTCCGCGGCCTCCATGGTTTCAAACAAATCGTCTATCAAAAGAGAGAGTCTTTCATCAAAAATTTCAACCTCTCTGCTTTTCTTTCTGAGCAGTTCGTCGGGTTCTTGAATAATGATTCTTTTAGCCATAATATTCCTTTGTTTTTGCTTTGCAATTCTTTATTTTAATAATTTTTGCAATAGTCTCTCTATGTTTTTTATTAAGTTTTCGCTATGTTTTATAGTTTTTCGATATGTTTTATATTAGTTTAACTTTTATATAATAATTATAAAATATCTTCGCCGTTTGAACGCATCAATACACCTGCTTAAAACAAGCTTTGCGGATTAAGCTCAACAAAGCAGCTTGCTTTCCCATGGTTGTTGTTTGTTATATCATAAACCTTTTTGATGATTTCATCCGCCCTTTCGGGGCTCAGGCGCATCAGAACCTGATATCTGACCTTGTTTTTTATCCTGTTAACGGGCGATTTCATGGCGTTGAGATATATAAATCCGCCGTCTTTTTCAAGATTTTTTATCTCAAGATATATCCTTTTTGTCGCCTCAAATGCTTCTTTTTCGTCTTCCGAGGAACAAAGAACCCTTACTATCTTTGAAAACGGCGGAAATTTGGTAACTTCCCTTGTATTTGCTTCTTTTAAATAAAATCCCCTGTAATCGTTCTTTGACGCAAAATAGAACACATAGCTTCTTGGGGCGTATGTCTGAAGCAAAACTCTTCCCGGTCTATCCGCCCTGCCCGCTCTTCCTGCGACCTGCGTCACAAGCTGAAAAGTTCGCTCGGCCGAGCGGTAGTCGTCAAAGTAGAGCGAAAAATCGGCGTCAAGTATGCCAACAAGTGTAACCAATGGGAAATCATGCCCTTTGGCTATCATCTGGGTTCCAACTAAAACATTATACTCTCCTTTGCCGAATGCTTCAAGTATTTTAACCACAGAGCCCTTTCTTGCCGTGGTGTCGTTATCCATTCTTATGACCTTTGCCTTTGGAAAAAGCTTTTCAATTTCAAGGACAACCTTTTCCGTTCCCGTCCTTCCGTGGCGGAGCTTTGTTCCTCCGCATTTAGGGCATTTTTGCGGCACGGTATAATTTTTTCCGCAGTAGTGGCACTTTAGCCTGTTTACATCCCGATGATATGTTAAAGATACATCGCAGTCGGAGCACATTGGGGTATAACCGCATTCGGCGCACATAATAAACGACGAAAAACCTCTGCGGTTTATAAAAATCATCGCCTGTTCGCCGCGCTCGATAGTCTGCTCCAGCGCCTCTTTCAAAGCCACGGAAAAAATGCCGCTGTTGCCCATGCGAATTTCTTTTGTCATATCGATAATTTCGACCTCGGGCGTAAGGCAACTTGAAATCCTATCTATTAGCTCGATTAAGGTAAGCCCGCCGGTTAGCGCGCTTCTGTAAGTTTCAATTGAGGGTGTAGCGCTTCCAAGCACAACTGAGGCTCCGCACATCTCCGCTCTTTTAAAAGCTATGTCTTTTGTGTCGTATCTGGGATTTGAGTCGGATATATAGCTTGAATCGTGTTCTTCGTCTATTACAATCAAACCTAAATCGCTAAGAGGAGCAAAAATGGCTGACCTTGCGCCAACCGCAATTTTTGCTTCTCCTCTATACAGCCTTTTCCATTCGTCAAACCTCTCGCCGTCCGATAACCCG
>JAAZIO010000155.1 GCA_012800805.1 Clostridiales bacterium
CTCCTTTTTATTATCGTTTATATAATTATGACGCCTAAATCCCCCGCCGCACAAGCCGCAGACTATCTTGCCGCTGAAAGCGTATTGCCCGTTATACCTGCCCTTGCCCGTCCGCTCCACGCTGCGCAATTCATTGCGCCTTTTTAGCTCCGCTTGGACGGCATTCCATGTATCCTTGTCTATTATCGCAGGATGATTATTCTCAACGTATCTTTGAGGGGCTCCCCGTGTTTTTTACCCTGCGTTGCGTCAAAAAGTCTCTTTTATATGTCTTTTGAAGTATGGCGTCACCCATGTATTTCTCATTCTGAAGCATTGATTTTATAGTGGATTTTGACCATATGTTGTTGCCTTTCGGAGATAGTATGTTTCGGCTTCTTAATTCGTCTACTATGTTTTGATACGATTTCCCTATTAGAAAGCCGAAGTAGATATCCCTTACCACTTCGGCTTCATCTTCTTTTATGTATACGTTTCCGTCCTTGTCCTGTCCGTAACCGTATAGGCAATTGAAACACATTATCACTTTGCCTTTTTCAAATCGTTTCTGTACGCTCCAGCGTATATTGGTTGATATAGACCTGCTTTCCTCTTCGGCCAAGCTTGAGTATATCGACAATATCATATCGCATTTGGGGTCAAGGCTGTCTATGTTTTCTTTTTCGAAGAATATCTTGACGCCCTTTTCCCTTAACATTCTCACGTTTGACAAGCTGTCCACTGTGTTCCTGGCGTACCGGCTCACCGATTTTACTATTATTAGGTCGATTTTGCCATTCATGGCATCGTTTATCATGCGCATGAATTCTTTCCGCTTTTTTGCCGAAGTCCCCGTGATACCCTCATCAGCGTATATGCCGACAAATTCCCATTCAGGCTTTGATTTGATGTAGTTAGTGTAGTAAGTAACCTGTGTGCTGTAGCTATTCAGCTGTTCTTCGGAATCCGTCGACACTCGACAATATGCCGCCACTCTTAATTTCTTAGGCGTTTGGGTTTCCTGAGGATTTATATGCCCTCTTTGAACATACTCTCTTACTATCCTTTTCGCCGTTTGCATTATTCCCTCCCTAATTTTTTCCGCCATGTCTCTCTGCGGTCAACCTCGTTGGTGAATTGTCTCATTACTTTGGCGCCGTTTTTAAACTTGAAGCATATATTATAACCATCTATCTCGGCAACGCTAAGGTCAGCCACAAGCCTGTCTTCGTAAGTTTCCGCTTTTGTGTTGCTCAACTTAATACTGTCACGAGTTTTTTCGGCGTATTCGTTTTCTGTTTCCTTAATTTTATTTAGTATCGTTTTATGCTCGGCATCGTAATTTGCCGAAGATATGTATCCTTTGGCTTTCAGAGCGAACAACTCGCGCTCTTGCGCGAGCAAGGCTTTTAGCCGTTCTTCCAACACGCTCAAATCCCCGCTGTTGCTCTTGTAGTTAATCGCCTCGTTATAAGCTGACACGAACAATTCCTTTAAGTCTTTTTCCTTTATTGAATGAGCGCCGCAATATTTCCGCCCATGTCTCACGTAAGTCCTGCATGACCATATCCATTTTTCATATGGCGTATTGCGATTATTTTTCCTGCGCGTATATGTTTTACCGCATGCCAAGCATATTATTTTAGAGCTGAAAGGTGAAAGCTCTTTGGCTTTCCCTTTTCTTTTGCGTTCGTTCAGAATTCGTTGCGCTTTTTCAAACAAGTCTCTGCTTATTATCGGTTGATGATTGTTTTCGACATAATATTGAGGGACTTCACCGTTGTTTTTTACCAATTTGAAGTTCACGCTAACCCTCTTTTGCAACAACGCGTCGCCTATGTATTTTTCGTTTCTCAACATTCTTGTTATATAATAAGGGCGCCATAGCCCGTTTGACTTTTTCAGCTTGACACCCTTTTCGTTTAAATTTTTCGCTATCCGCTCGATTCCAACGCCTGAGCAGTATTGCTTGAATATATACTTTACAACCTCCGCTTCCTCAGGCACGGGAACGAGCTGGCCGTCTTTCAGTGTATATCCATATATATTGGAATTCAATTCCACGCTGCCCTGCTTAAATCTCTTTCTCGCCGCCCATTTTACCTGTTCGCTCATGCTGGTAAGCTCGCTTTCGGCCACTATTGAGTATATTGACAAAATGAAATCGCTCTTTACGTCTAAGCTGTCGATGTTTTCCTTTTCGAAAGTTACTCCTACGCCTATTTCTCGCAGTTCCCTTATTACGCGAAGTGTCTCCAAGATATTTCTGGCAAAACGCGATATGCTTTTGGTTATTATACGATCAATCTCGCCTCTTTTTGCCGCCTTTATCATTTCCGTGAATCGAGGTCGATTCCTAACATCTTTTCCGCTTTTTTTGTCGGCGTAGATTCCGACAAATACCGCGTTTGGGTCGTTTTCGATAAGCTCTTTATAATATTTGGTTTGAGCCGCGAGACTGTGATCCTGCTCGTCCGAAAGCGTGCTCACACGGGCGTAAGCGCAAATTCTTATTTTATCTGCCATTATATCAAACGCTCCTGTTCGTATCGACACCGTATTGTTTTAGGTTCGAAATCCTTAATTTTGCCCTGAATTGTCAAGACAAAGGATAAGCGTATTTGTTAATAAGTCAAGGCAAAAACGCCTTAATTCATAAGTTTATTTTTACATTTTTCCAGCGCTAACTCGTATACTTTTAGCGATATTATCCTTTCTCTATATAGCTTAAGCAGCATAGCGTTGGCGTATAATAGATTTAGATTGTCACCCTTATCTTTCATTTTCATCCTCGTAATCTTTCCCCTTATTAAGCTGCTTAAGCACCTGATTTGCGCCCGTTGCGGTTAGCCCGCTCGCGCCTCCCATGATTATGGCCTGCCATATGTTATCAGCCACCAAGACGCTCGGATAAGCATAGAAGGCGACTATGCCGATTAAGGTCCCCAGTAAGGCGGCTATAATTGGTATAAGCCTCATCAACTTTTCCTTTCCGTTTATGATTTGCTTATACAAATCAATGCAGCCGTAAACGATGCTTACGATTACAGGCACGCTTAACGCTTTAATTGCTTCTTCCATATAATCCTCCTTTACTTATGAGCGTTACGCTCCAATAGATATTGATATAATTCATCGTTTACTTCTTCATAGCCCTTTAATGCATCCAGCATTTGGCCGTTCTGCTTTCCGTCACGGATAGCCAATGCATTCGCATAGGTAAGCTTGCCGACAGCGTTTATACTCTTTAGTATTAGAACGTTTTCTTTGGCAAGGACAGCATCACGCTCTTCGTCAAGCTTATCCTTCTTCTTAAAATATCTTTGCAATAAAAATAGCGCACCGCCCGAAATAAGGCTTGCGCTAATGCTTATTATTATCGCTGTCATTTTAGCTCCTCCTCCAGTAAGTTAATTCGCTCTCTTATTGCCGCTCGCTCCTGTCTTATAGGCTCATACTCTTCTTCGGTATAAAACCCTTCC
>JAAZIO010000156.1 GCA_012800805.1 Clostridiales bacterium
CGACCTTTTTTGCGCAGTGGCTCCGCTTGTGGACAACCTGTGCGACGTCATCCGCTCGGTAATAGCGTCCACCCCGCCCGAGCTTGCCTCGACGATACTTGAAAACGGACTGTCCATATCGGGCGGCTCGTCACAGATAGCCGGCCTTAAACAATACATGGCCAACCAGCTCTCGCTTGCGGTAACCGCCTTAGACGACGTCGAAAATGCGGTAGCCATAGGAACGGATATGCTCTCATCCGACAAACAGCTGCTTAGCGACCTCATTGGCGTTAAAGTAGATTGAATTTACAAGACAAAACTATTATTTGTTCGACAAAACCTCCCTAAAATTTCGGGAGGTTTTTTTTTATAATGTGTGCGGAGGGCGTAATGAGAAAGATTGTTGTCACTTCCGGAAAAGGCGGCGTTGGAAAAACCACGGTCGTGGCGGCGCTCGGCAGGGCGCTTGCCGACATGGGGCAGAATGTCGTCTTGGTCGATGCCGACGTCGGGCTTAACAACCTCGATGTGGTCATGGCTATCGAAAACAAGGTGGTGTATGACATAGTGGACGTGATATCGGGAAGATGCCGCGTTTCTCAGGCGTTAATAGAGGATACCGAGAGCGGCCTTTATGTTTTGCCTTCTCAAAGCGAAAATCCTCTGGTAACCGCCCAGACCTTTAGGAATGTAATCGATTCTTTAACCGGATTTGATTACATTCTTATCGACTGCCCTGCGGGTATTGAAAACGGCTTCCACAGGGCGGTGTCCTCCGCTAAAGAGGCGATAGTTGTAACAACCCCTTCGGTTTCCGCCATTCGCGACGCTGACAAGGTTTTGTCATTGCTTTCGGGATACAGGATGGAGACCACAAGCATAGTAATCAACAGAGTTCGACCCAATATGGTAACGAGAGGGGAGATGATGAGCCCTCAGGATATTTCAAGACTGCTGAGAACGCAGCCGCTTGGCATCATCCCCGAAGACGACTGCATTACGCTGTATTCGCAGGTGGGAAGAGTTCCTGGATACGCAATTTCCGATAAGGCTTTTAAACTGCTTGCCGAAAACCTCCACTACGGCACGGGCAAGGTTTACGAGTTTACGACAAGCGGGATATTCGCGCGAATTTTTTCAAGAAGAGCTAAAGCAAGGGGTGCAAAATGAGGGGAACGGCAAAGCAGGCAAGCGAAAGGCTTAAGGCGATACTTGTAAAAGATAAAATAAAAGCGGAAGAGGGGTTTTTGCAGGCATTAAAATCAGACCTTACCAGGCTTCTTGGAGACTTTTTTGAGCTTACCGACGGCATTGACCTTAAAGTTGAGCTTACAGATGGGGGAGAGTTTACCGTAAGCGTGGACGCAAAAGCAAGAAGAATAAAAAAATTTATGTCTGTATAAAAAGGTTTTAGCAATCAGGTTGCCGCAAGAAAGCTGTAATAGCTTTAGGTTGCCGCATTAATATAAATTGTTTTTTGTGGTTCAATTTTTTATGTTTGGTTTATCAATTTAATAACCTGCTTAGTTACTTAAGTTCACAGAGCTGATTTTTAGCGATTAAACAATTTAATAACAATGCATGACTTAGGGTGAGCTTAATTTATCGGTTTAATAATTTATGTCAAGAGCTGATTTTAACGGTTTAATAGAATAATCAAGCCTGCTTAGCGTGATAGAGCGAATTTTAACGACTTTAATTATCCGATGATTTGTCAATGCCGTTGTCTAGTTATAAATCACTTTGAAACCCAAAGACTCTTTTCTTTGTGTTTTAAAATAATAATATAAATCACTTTGAAACCCAAGACAACTTTTCTTTGTGTTTTAAAATAATAAGATTTATTCTTTATCCAAATCTTTAAAATGATTATTTGCTATATAAAAAGAAAGCAATTTGAGTAAATATTTGATATGTGCGTAAAGGAATATCAAGTTCGTCACATATTTGTTTTGTGTTTTTTAGCACGTAATCTAATTTCTTTTATTTCGTTCATATATTCTTAATAGCACTCCGCGATAAAAATTGCAAAAAATTTTTTATTTTTCGACATCGCTATAGGTATTAATTCATACACTCGAGCATAGATTTTTCTGAGGTGATTGTATGAAGTATGACGCTATTCAAAAAGCCAATGTTGAAATTATCGAAAACAACTATGTAATAAACCAGGTGGCTCCCAAGTCAACCGACGAGCCCGAAACCAAAAAGAAGTACCGCAAAATCATTTCCAAGCTTGATGTGCTCTCCAGCATGATTGTTGTGGTGGCTGTCGGCACCGCCGCTTCGCTCGGCTATCTGATTTTTAATATCATTAA
>JAAZIO010000157.1 GCA_012800805.1 Clostridiales bacterium
CCGCAACGCAAAGCTGTTTTTAAGAGACAAGGCTACATTCTTTTTCTCGCTTTTAAGCTCTCTTATTTTAATACTTCTTTATTTCCTTTTCATAGCAAATATTTATATAGACGGTATAACGGCAAACACCCCCTTTGACGAAAAGGCTGCTGGGTTTATGGTATACCTTCAGATGATGATAGGAGTTTTGATACTAAACTCCATGTCTTTGTCGCTGGGGATGTTCTCAAGCGCGGCAAATGACTATGTAAGCAAAAAGCTTCACAGCTTTATGACCACGCCCATTAAAAAAACCGAGCTTTTGATTTCTTACTACATCGGCGGGCTTATCGTATCTTTTTTGATAAACCTTTTCACATGGGTGATTACGGTAGTCATTATCGGAGCCGCAACCACATACTGGATTAAGGCCGCCACATTCTTTTCGGTTGTCGGGGTGCTTGCGGTCGCTTCTCTCATCAGCTCGTCAATCATGATGCTTCTTACCGCAATAGTTAAATCTCCCACCGCTCTTGGCGTTATAAACGGAGTGGCCGGCACATTCCTCGGTTTTTTGTGCGGAATCTATATGCCCTACAACACCCTAGGCGACGGGGTAAAAGCCGTGGGCTCGCTAATCCCGTTTACCCACCTTACAGTCTGGGGAAAAAAGATTGTTTTGGAGGACGCTTTTAACCAGATAGGAATAAGCGGCCCCATTAAAGAAGCGCTTATGAATGACCAGTTCACCGCATCGGGAGTCGGCTTTTTGACCCTTGACGCTCCGCTTTGGGTTATGCTTTTGGTATCGGGTATCGTAGGACTTATTTGCCTGACCGTCGCGGGATTTTTGTTTTTTACCAAAAGATTCGGTCAAAACGGATTGCATAAAATCAAAAAATCCGATAAACAGCCATAAAAGACGAAAAATAAAAAATTCTATTGATTTTTGTCTGATTATGTATTATAAATAATAAAAGTTTAAATTTTGATTTTTACAAAGTTTAAACTTTTTTCTCTAAATCCACGCAAAAAAAAATTTAAAACATGGTGAAAATTTAAAGAGAAATTAAGGTAAAGTATTTGATATTGACTTTACCATATTTATTCTTTATAATAAATAGGCATTGTAATCTGAGAGGTAATGAAGTGCAAAACGCCCACCTGTTGATTATCGACTGGAAACTGGACACTATTTTCTGGATTCTTAGGATATTTATCGCCGCGGTGTGCGGTTTCTTTATAGGTTATGAAAGAAAAACCCGTTCAAAAGAGGCGGGCGTTCGCACTCATACCATCGTAGCCATGGGAACCGCCATGCTTATGATTTTGTCAAAGTATGGTTTTGAAGATTCTCAAGGCAGATTCGACGGCGCGAGAATAGCGGCGCAGGTTGTAAGCGGCATCGGTTTTTTAGGCGCGGGCATAATCATTTACCGCAGGGATGTATTGCAGGGCGTAACGACGGCAGCGGGTGTTTGGACCACAGCGGGCATCGGCATGGCTATCGGCGCGGGCATGATTATAGTCGGCATAGTAAGCACAGTCTTCCTTATAATGTCTCAGGTTATTTTGCATATCCCCTTTAAAATTCTTAGAGGCAGGGTATTTTCCGTTATAAAGGCGCAGATTGAAATTGTGGATGAAAACACAATCACGCACTTTAAAAAGCTCTTCCAAATACGGCGCTTTGTAAAATTCAAAAGCTATATGGTGGGCGAAACCTGCATGGCGGATATCGAACTCAGCACTCAATACGGATATACCGCCGAGGAGCTTTATGCCATTTTACATAACAATTTTTATATTAAATCGATAGAAAAAACCGAGGAAATTTAATAAAACGGGAGCAAAAGCTCCCATTTTTATTGTCAAAATTATTTTTTGAAAGCGGAAAATAAACTTAGATATCTGATTTAGCCTGTATTTTTGACTATACAAAGGACTATTGTATTTCTTTATTTATAAACTTATATACCCGATATAGTGTTTATGCCTATTTTTCTCTAAAAAAAACCGTAACAATTGCATAGGCTTAGCTCGGTTTTAGCCTATTTGTTTTTGTCTTTAATCTTAGATGCC
>JAAZIO010000158.1 GCA_012800805.1 Clostridiales bacterium
CAACAAATTTTAAGCTATTTAATAATAATTCCTATTTGATAATAGTTACTATTAATCTTTATTTTTACCGCACGGATACGCTCCCGCCACCGCCTTTTCGGTTTTTACGATTTCATAAAAGCGGTATCCGCCCGAAAGGTTATAACATTCATAGCCGTATTGCGCAAGTATCCTGCAGGCAAGATAACTTCTTAAGGCGGACTGGCAAAGAACATATACGGGTTTAGAACCGTCCAGCTCGTAAATTCTTTCCCTTAAGGAGTCAACGGGAATATTTATAAATCCCTCAACGGTGCCTCTTGAATACTCCCCTTTTGTTCTCGTGTCCAGCAGGGTAACCTCACATTGATTCAACTTTTCAAGGTCTTCAAAATGAGCCTGCTTTACAAGCCCCCTTTCGATATTGTCCGCGATGTATCCAAGTATATTTATAGGGTCTTTTGCCGACGAGAACGGCGGCGCGTAAGCAAGGTCCAGGTCTTTAAGTTCCGCAGCTTTCATGCCCGCGCGCATTGCGGTGGATAAAACATCTATCCTTTTATCCACGCCCTCATATCCCGCTATCTGCGCTCCTATTATCTTTTGGGTGGCCTTTTCATACAAAAGCTTTATAAGCATTATCCTTGCCCCGGGATAGTATGTGGCGTGGTTTGGCGGAGATATTATTATCTTTTCATAGTTTATTCCCGCAAGCTTTGCGGCCTTTTCGTTTAAACCCGTGGATGCCGCGGTCATGTCGAACAGCTTTACAACAGATGTCCCTTGCGCGCCCTTGTATTGTGAGCTTAATCCGCAAATATTATCGGCGGCAACTCTCGCCTGCCTGTTTGCGGGGCCCGCAAGAGGAACATAAGCCGGTTTGCCCGTAACAAAGTGTTTTATCAAAACGGAGTCTCCGACTGCGTAAACATCTTTTTTAGATGTTTCCATGCGCTCGTTCACAACTATTGCGCCTTTATCGGACAGCTCAATGCCGGCGGATTTTGAAAGAGTCGTGTCGGGCGCCACTCCGATAGAGAGAATGACGATATCGGCGCATACCGCTTCCGCCCCTGATATAAAGACCTCCGGCCTCCCTTGCCTTTCAGATATTTTTTCCACCTTGGAGTTAAGCCTCAGCTTTACCCCCTTTTTCTTTAGAGCGCCGTGAACTACGCAAGCCATATCTAAATCAAAGTTTGCAAGAAGATGCTCTGCGTATTCAACTACCGTTGTGTCGACGCCTCTATGGACTAAGTTTTCCGCCATCTCAAGGCCGATAAACCCGCCGCCGACAATGACCGCGCTTTGGGGCCTCTCTTCTTCGATGCAACTCCTTATGCTGAGCGCGTCCTCAACGGTTCTTAAGGTAAAGACTTTGTCCGACTTTCCTGCCCACTCGGGCGTCACGGGTTTCGCCCCCGTTGACAGCAAAAGTTTATCGTAACTTTCAAAATAGATTTCATTTGTCAAAAGATTTTTAATTTTAACTTGCTTATTAAAGGTATCAATCTCCACTGCCTCGCTGTTGACTCTTGCGTCTATACGGTATCTTTCGTAAAAGCCCTCGGGGGACTGCAAAAGCAAGGATTCGTCGCTGTCGATAACTCCGCCCACATAGTAAGGCAGCCCGCAGTTTGCGTAAGAAATAAAACCTGACTTTTCGATAACCACTATTTCGGCTTCCTCGTCAAGCCTTCTGATTCTGGCAGCGGCCGTCGCGCCTCCCGCAACTCCGCCGATAATCAATACCTTCATATAAACCTCACAAAATGGGAAAATAAAAATCTTTTGTGAATTTTATTTAATTTTACCACTTATTTACAAGCCGTTCAATAGCGCCTTGTTTATTTTTTCCGAAAGTTACTCGAATTTTGGCAAAGACTATAAATGGAGGTCTCTATGGCTGTAAAACTTACAAAAAACAATTTCAAAGAAGAGGTAATCAATTCGTCCGTCCCGGTTCTTGTGGACTTTTGGGCTTCGTGGTGCGGTCCTTGCAAAATGATTGCGCCGATTATAGATGAAATATCAGCCGAATTCGAAGGAAGAGCAAAAGTGGGCAAAGTGAATGTCGACGAAGAAAAAGAGCTTGCGGGCGTGTTTCAGATAATGAGCATTCCTACGATTATCGTTTTCAAAGACGGCAGAATTTCAGACAGCACGGTCGGGATAAAACCCAAAGCCCAGCTGGTGTCCATGCTTGAAAAGGCATTAGGCAATTAAATTAATTTTAAATCCTATGAAAAAAAGCGCATCGGCGCTTTTATTCATTTATAAGAGTAATTATTTCCTCTATGCTTTCTGTCGGCGCCATACATGAGCCGCCTTTACATAAATAATACTTTGTTTTGCCGGGAGTTATTTCATAACCTGAGG
>JAAZIO010000159.1 GCA_012800805.1 Clostridiales bacterium
GCGACACCGTAACCGTGGAACTCCTTGAAGGGAATGTTGCAAGAGTAACCGATAACGGCAGAGGCATTCCCGTGGACAAGCATCCAAAGCTTAACAAAAGCGGCGTTGAAGTGGTATTCACCCAGCTTCACGCGGGCGCCAAGTTCGATAACGGCCAGTATACTTTCTCGGGCGGACTTCACGGCGTAGGCGCTTCCGTCACAAACGCACTCAGCGAATGGCTTATAGTTGAGGTAAGAAGAGACGGCAAGATCTATAAGATAGAATTCCATTCACCCGAAGAGGGCGGAAAGATTAAAAGCGGCGTTTTAAAAACCCCGTTAACCGTTGTCGGCGACACAAAAGAAAGAGGAAGCGTTGTAACTTTTAAGCCCGACGCAAGAGTATTCGGCAATGAAAAATTCAGTTATTCCGTAATATCGTCAAGGCTTAGGGAAGTCGCTTTTTTAAACAGGGGCATAAAGCTTGTCGTTGTTGACAAACGCTCTCCAAGGAGTGAAGTCAACCCATATATGGAAGTTTTCCATTACGAGGGCGGACTGATAGATTATGTTCAATACCTAAACGAAGGCAGGAGAGTTTTATATAACAAGCCCCTTTATGTGGAGGCGGCGGACAAGAATTTCTCCGTAATGGTAGCTGTGCAGCATGCGGACAATTATTCCGAAAACATATATTCTTATGTTAACAACATACCGACCATTGAGGGCGGAACTCATGAAGTTGGCTTTAAGAGCGCTTTTACAAGGGTATTCAATGACTACGCAAGAAAATCGGGCGCGCTGAAAGAAAAGATGCCTAACCTCCTCGGCGAGGATTTCAGGGAGGGCATGGTAGCCGTGCTATCCGTCAAGATGCAGGATGTGCAGTTTGAAGGTCAGACGAAGAGCAAGCTTGGCAACCCCGAAGCTCGAACAAAAGTGGAGGCTCTGCTTGCCGAACAGCTTGAGATATGGGCAAACAACTCCAAAAACCGCTCGGCCGCAGACGCAATAGTTGAAAAAGCACTTGCCGCGGCAAGGACAAGAGAAGCGGCAAGAAGGGCAAAAGAGCTGGCAAGGCAAAAAAACAGCCTTAACAACGCAAACCTTATAGGTAAGCTTGCAAGCTGCACAGGCAAAAAGCCCGAGCAAAACGAACTGTTCATAGTTGAGGGCGACAGCGCAGGCGGAAGCGCAAAACAGGCGAGAGACCGCTCTTTTCAGGCTATACTGCCTCTTAGAGGAAAGCCGCTTAACGTTGAAAAATCGAGCCTTGACAAAATCCTTGGAAATGAGGAGCTTTCAACCATTATCACCGCGCTGGGTACCGGCATTGACACCGATTTTGATTTGTCAAACCTTAAATATCATAAAATCATCATCCTTGCCGACGCCGACCAGGATGGTGCGCATATAAGGGCGCTTCTTCTGACTTTCTTTTTCAGGTATATGCGCTCTCTTATCACCGAGGGCCATGTATACTGCGGAATGCCGCCGCTTTATAAAATTCAAAAGGGCGACGACATCAGATACTGCTACGACGAAAAAGAGCTTGAAGCCGCAAGAAAATCCATGGGCAAAAACGCTCTCATACAGCGATTCAAAGGCCTTGGCGAGATGAACCCCGAGCAACTTTGGGACACCACCATGAATCCCAAAACCAGAGCACTTACAAAGATAACGCTTGAGGACGCCGCTCTTGCGGATAAGAGAATTACCGTTCTTATGGGCGATGATTCCCTTGTCAGGAAAAAATACATCTACGAGCATGCGGACTTTAATAAAATAGATAAATTCGAAATTAACTAAAAAAGGGTAGAGATGGCAAAAGAAACCGTCAGAAAGGGAAAAGAAATAGACCGCTCGGTGACGTGCGAAGTCCTGTTTGAGGACGCCATGCATGACTCCATGATGCCGTATTCCGAGCATGTAATACTTGACAGAGCGCTTCCGAGAGTCGAGGACGGCTTGAAGCCCGTTCAAAGAAGAATACTTTATTCCATGCACGAGATGGGCGTGACCCCCGACAAGCCCTACAAAAAATCGGCGAGAATCGTCGGCGATTGTATGGGTAAATACCACCCCCACGGCGACAGCTCGATATACGGCGCGCTTGTCAAAATGGCGCAAGGCTTCAATATGCGCATGCGTCTTGTGGACGGTCACGGCAACTTCGGCTCGGTGGACGGAGACCCGCCCGCGGCCATGCGTTATACCGAGGCAAGGCTCAGCACTTTAGCCCTTGAGCTTTTAAGAGATATCGATAAAGATACCGTAGCGTGGAACCCGAACTTTGACGATACGCTAAAAGAACCTGTCATGCTCCCCGGCAGATTCCCTAACCTTTTGGTTAACGGTGCGTCGGGCATTGCCGTGGGACTTGCCACAAACATTCCTCCCCATAACATAGAGGAAGTGATTGACGGCATAATAGCGTATATCGACAATCCTTCAATAAAGCTAAAAGATATGCTGAAAATTATAAAAGGGCCGGATTTCCCAACGGGCGGTTTTATCATTCCCGTGGACCCGCTTGAGAGCATTTATCAGACGGGCAAGGGTAAAATCAAAATCCGCGCGAGAGTGCATATAGAAGACGATAAAAGCGACAAAAAGAATATCGTGATAACCGAGCTTCCCTATCAGGTATCGAAATCCGAACTTTTGACAAGAATAGCGGACCTTAGGGAACAACACAAAGAAATTTTATCGGGTATAAGCGATATCGTGGACGAAAGCGATAAAAGCGGCATACGAGCCGTAATAAAGACCAAGCGAGAGGCGGATGTCGACGGCATAGCCGAATTCTTGTTTAAGCGCACAAACCTTGAGGTAAATTACTCCGTCAACATGGTAGCAATAGCCGACGGCAAGCCCGAGCAGATGGGGCTTATGGACATACTGCGCTACTATGTCAATTATCAGAGAGAAATCATAAGGCGCCGCACCGCTTTTGACCTTAAAGTCGCAAAAAAACGTGAAGAAATCGTAAAAGGGCTTTTGATTGCGATAAAAAATATCGACGAAGTCATAAAAATCATAAAAACAGCGCCTTCCGTTGCCGCCGCTAAAGCAAAGCTAAGAGAACGCTTTGATTTAAGCGAAGAGCAGGCTCAGGCAATAGTGGATATGCGTCTTAAAGCCTTGACCCGCCTTGAAGTGGATAAGCTTGAAGAAGAGCTTAGGCAACTGCAAAAGAGCATAAAAGAGCTTACCGAAATTTTGGGTTCCAAA
>JAAZIO010000160.1 GCA_012800805.1 Clostridiales bacterium
GGAGCCACTGCGCAAAAAAGGTCGCCCGCGTTGATTTTGATGTTTCTTGGCGAACCGTCCAAAAGCGCTCTTCCGCTTACGAAATCGGTTCCGCCGTCGTTGCGGTAAAAGCTTAACGACTCCATTTTCAGTTTGTTTGCGGTAAGCTCGCCTATTTTTATATGGTATTTGTCTGCGATATAATCGATAATTGCGTTCTCAAATGCGTCGCCAGCAATATTGACCGTGCAGCCCGAGGTTATTCCCACTGTTGAAACCGAGGCAACTTCCGTTTTGCCGCCGCCGATATCCACAAAAAGACCGCCTTTTGAGCCCGAAAAAGCAAAAAGCGCAAGCGGGGACTCAACCAAAGTCACACCTGACGCACCAATTTTTAAAAACACTTTTTCTATGGCTTTTCTTTCCGAGCAGGTAAGCGCGGAAGAAATGGCAACCGTTACATTAAATTTCGGCCTTAAAAAGGATTTAGGGAGAATTTTTGAAAAAAAGCCCTCCATTAAAAGAGCGCAAATGTCGGGGTCAGCCACCGCGCCTTCTTTAACTGGGCATACGGGACGGGCGGTTCCAAGGGATTGAGTCATCATGGTGCGCGCGCGGTATCCAGCCTCCCGAATTTCGTAGCGGTCTTTTACTTTACTTAGCACAGCGACCGCAGGCTCTCTCAGCACCAGTCCGACGCCTTTTTGATATATGGTGATATAGCTTGAGCCTAAATCAACCGCAAATTCAAGCGCCTGCATCGCTCCTCCTAAATCAAGCCGAGCTTGTAAAGTACTCTTTCCAGCTTCTCAAGGGGCAACCCCATGATGTTGCTGTAGCTGCCTTTATAACTTTCCACTATCCTGCCGTCCTGGACGGCGTAAGCCCCGGCTTTGTCAAAGGGCTTTTCGGTGTCCACATAATTTTCTATCTCGGATTTGGTAAGCTTTTTCATCTTGACTTTGGAGCAGACGGCAAATACTACGGTTTTGGCGCCGCATTTTATCGCGACAGCCGTATACACTTTGTGCGTCTTGCCGCTAAGCTCCATTAATATCTTGACCGCGTCGCATCGTGACTTTGGCTTTCCGTAAATCTTTCCGCCTCTTGTAACGATGGTGTCCGCGGCAAGTATATTTTCGTAATTCTTACTTTGAGCTTTCCTTAAGGCAAGCTCTTTAACCATTCTTTTCGGATTTTTTTCAGCGGTATTTTCATTGACTTCGGGCGCTTCCGTGAAAAAATCATCCGTAAGTTTCCTTAGTAATTCAATTCGTCTAGGTGATGTAGATGCCAGGCAAATCATAAAATTTCCAGCGTTTTTCCGTAGGCCTCCTTAAACTCGGTGGCGCAGGTAAGCGCGTCCTTTATCTCAAGCGAGCAATCTCCTTCCGCTTCGGTCTTTACGATAACCGAGTCGCCAAGCACGTCGCAGGTGATGCCGGTAATTACCGAGGACATGCTTCTGTCAAAGCTTTCGGCAATTCTTAATATGACGCTAAGCTTTTTGATGGCGTCAAGGTCCTCACGGGTAAGGAGGTCTTTGTATTTTATAAGGTCTTCCTTATTGAATTCGGTTTTTCTGTGTCCGCCCGCGACAAACGAAGCGAGCACGATTTCCTTATGCGACACGCCGTAGAGATTGGAGTTTAAAATTATATACGAGCTGTGGCGCTGATGGTTATAGTATTTGATGCGCATACCGCTGTCATGAAGCAGCGAGGCGATTTTCAAAACTCTCACATAAGCCCTCGGAAGCTTGTGCAACACCTTAAGCTGTTTAAAAAGCTGCATTGACAGATTGTATACATGCTCGGCGTGAGTCTGATTGATGTCAAAGTAAGTCATAAGCGTCTTTAGGCTGTGTCCCAAAACATCGCTTATTGGACGCTCGACTATACTTGGGACGGCGTAGCGGAACATCGCGCCTTCTCTTAAACCGCAGCCTGATATCGTAATCTTGTTAAACCCGACATAATCGACCACAGACTTCATCGCCGCAAGCGCGCTGGGGAAGATATCCGCCCTGCCCGACGAAAGCCCTTTTATCTTCATCGTGCTGTCAAGGTCAAGCACTTTTATCATGTCGTATATCTGATTGAACTCCGCTCCCGGGACCTCGTAGTTGTGCGTCATGTTGAACGGGTATTTTCTCAGCATGCGCGAAATTCTTCCAAGGTTTCTGAAAGAGCCGCCCACGCCGATAAGCTGGGTGTCGGGTTCGATTTCCTTAAGCCAGGGAATTTTATCCAGGTGCTCGCGCATGAAATCCTCAATTTTCTTGTTGCGCTGTTCGGGAATTTCGGAATCGTTTTTAAACAAATCGGTAAGCGTAACCGCGCCGAAAGGCAGGCTTTCGTAGTGGATAAGCTTGCGCCTGTTGTAGTAAATTAAGTTTGTGCTGCCGCCGCCCATTTCCATAATAAGACCGCGCGGAATTTCCATGGAGTTGATGACGCCCTGATAAACCAAAGTCGCCTGTTCCTCAACGGATAAAACTTTTATTTTTATGCCGCAGGTAACAGCCACCTCGTCAAGGAAGCTCTTTTGATTTTTCGCCCTTCTTACCGCGGCGGTTGCGTATGCGTAAATTTTATCTATGCCGTTTGCGTCGCAAAGACGGCGGAACATAGTGAGAGTTTTAATCGTTTGCGCGATTCTTTGGGGCTTTAAAAAGCCGTCGGAATCCATATCCTGTCCAAGGCGCACGCTCTCTTTAAGCTCGTCGAAAACAACAAAGTAGCCCCCGTCCAAGATGTTGACGAGAACCAGTCGCGCCGAGTTGGAACCCAAGTCTATAATAGATATTTTTTCCATTGACAATCTCCAAAATCAAAAACCTTATAATTCCAAGTTATTATACCATACCGAAAAAGCCGTTTCAATAGCTTTTGAAAATTTGCAACCCTTTTTTAGCCATAAAATGGTTCAATTTCATTAAAAAAGTCATGAATTATAAACAAAAGCATATAACCATTTAAAAAATTATTTGCTCTTTTGACGGTTTTTAATGCATAAATATAAATTTCGTTTATAATGTTCTATTTTGCACATAAAAAAGCAACGATTCGATAGGTTTTGCGACGGCAAATAAACAGACGATTTTCTATGCGTATATGCTATTAAATGGAGCGTGTTTTTTTAAATTAAAAATAAAAAAACGGCATAAAGCCGTTTATTTTTCAATGGTTAAAATGCATTTTGCGGGGCACTTTTCAACGCAGATATTGCAGCCCGTGCACTTTTCGTAATTTATCACGGGCAGGTTATTAATTAACTTTATGGCCCCGTGCGGACAGCTTCTTGCGCATATGCCGCAGGATATGCAGCCTTTTTTGCATACCGCCCTAACCTCTTTGCCGTTTCCGCAGTTTCTGCAGGCGATATAAACCTTGGCGGTCTTTGGCACTCTCCATATCAGTTCTTTGGGGCATACATGTATGCACTTTCCGCATTGTATGCACTTTGACTGCTCGATTTTTGCGTAGCCGCCCTTTCTGACCGTAACCGCGTGTGTCGGGCAGACGTTGGCGCATGAGCCTGTGCCAAGGCAACCCCAGTTGCACTGCTTTCTGCCGCCCGCAAGAAGTTCCATGCTTCTGCAGTCGCCGTAACCCATGTAGTCGTATTTATCCTCGGCGTCGTTTCCGCCAACGCAGCGCACTACCACATTTGATTCCGCCGAGTTGTTTGCAACGCCTAGAACACCTGCAATTATGTCTTTTTTTTCCGAACTTGTCACGGGACAGGCGTTAAGGTCCGTCTTTCCTTCGACAAGCGCCCTGGCGTAGTCCGCGCACCCCGCAAAACCGCAAGCTCCGCAGTTTGCGCCCGCAAGGCTTTTTTCAACTTTTTCAAGCCTTTCATCTTTTTTTACCGCAAATTTGGTGCCGAAAACCGCAAGGAGAAGACCACTGATAACGGCTAGCCCAAACAATATCAGTGTTGAATATAAAATGGTTATCGGAGCGGGCATATTAACCTCCTATCCAAGCATTCCTGAAAATGCCGCAAAAGCCAGCGACATTATGCAGGCCGCAATCAAGGTTATGGGAAAACCTTGGAACGGCTTTGGGATGTCGCTTCTTTTTAGTTTTTCCCTTATTCCCGCAAGAAGCAGTATGGCAATCGTAAATCCCACGCCCGAGAAAACGCCGTTTAAAAATGCCTTTAAAAGGCTGTCGGCGGCGCTGATTCCAAAGTCCACGTTGATTAAAGCAACGCCCAATACCGCGCAGTTGGTTGTTATAAGCGGAAGGTATACGCCAAGCGCGGAGTAGAGCGCGGGGGCAAACTTTTTTAAGACTATCTCAACAAGCTGAACCAAAGCCGCAATCACCAGGATAAAGGCGATAGTCTGCATATATTCGATGCCGAGCGCAACCAGCGCTTTTTGTATAAGCCAAGTGAAAACGGACGATATGCCCATTACAAAGGTTACGGCAATACCCATGCCGAGCGCCGTGTCCGTCCTTTTTGAAACCCCGAGAAACGGGCATATTCCCAAAAAACGGGTGAGGACGAAGTTGTTTACGAACATCGCGCCGA
>JAAZIO010000161.1 GCA_012800805.1 Clostridiales bacterium
TAAGATTGTAAATATCGGGAGTTAAAATGTTGATTTTCCCCATCAGTTCTCTTTCGCAAGCTTTATAAGCTCCGCCAGCAGATTGAATGCGGATAGCGGAGTGCAGTTGTTTAAATCGGTTGAATTTAGAATTTCTATTATCGATTTTGCGTTTTTGTGTAATTGTTTTTCTTCTTTATCTGGCCTCATGTCTTCTATGTTGGAATATAAATCTATTTGCTCATACAATTTTTCATTGATAGCGGACACTTTAAGCTCCTTCCTTTCCGCCTCGAGGAAGTTCATTATGGTTTTAGCCCTCTCTACGACTTCCCTATTTACGCCCGCAAGCGAAGCGACTTCGATACCGAAGCTTTTGCTGGCGCCGCCCGGGGCGATTTTATGCAAAAACAATACGCTTCCGCCTATTTCTTTAACGGTTATCTGATAGTTTTTGATGCCATCCATTCCGCCAAGTTCGGCAAGCTCCAAAAAGTGCGTGGCAAAGAGGGTTTTTGCCTTTATTTTTTTGTTTATCCATTCTACCGATGCCCAGGCGATGCTAAGCCCGTCTATAGTCGATGTTCCTCTGCCTATCTCGTCGAGTATCAAAAGGCTTTTGTCGGTCGCGTTGTTTAATATGGTGGCGACTTCAATCATTTCCACCATAAACGTGCTTCTGCCGCCGCCAAGGTCATCGCTTGCGCCGATTCTGGTAAAAATTCTGTCTATAAGGCTAAGCTCGACATAGTCCGCGGGGACAAAACAGCCCGTATGGGCAAGCAAGGCTATTACGGCCACCTGTCGCATATATGTGCTCTTGCCCGCCATATTCGGTCCCGTTATTATCATGGTGCGATTGTTTTCTCCGTCCAAAAGAGTGTCATTAGGAACATAGTTCATAGAGCCGACGATACGCTCTACAACTGCGTGCCTTCCGCCCTTTATCTGCAAAACATTCTTTTTGTCCGTAAATTTCGGTCGGGTGTAGCCATATTCCATTGATACTTCCGCAAAAGATATCAAGGCATCCAAAACAGACAGTGCATTAGCGGTAAGAAGCAAAGACGGAGATATGTCGGATAGTTTTTCTTTTATCTGAGCGAATATTTCCGCCTCAATCCTTTGCGCGTTTTCTTCCGCGTTAAGAATTTTTTCTTCTATTTCTTTAAGTTCTTCCGTTATATAGCGTTCGCCCGTGGTAAGCGTTTGTTTTCTTTGAAAACGATAAGGAACTTTATCGACAAACGATTTTGAAACTTCGATATAGTAACCGAATACCTTGTTAAAGCCAATTTTTAGCGTTCGAATACCGGTATTCTCTCTTTCGGCCCGCTCAAGCTCTTCAAGCCATCTTTTTGCTAAAGCCCTGATGTTTCTCAACTGATAAAGCTCGCTCGAATAATCGCTCTTTATGATACCGCCTTCTTCCGCCGCGTTGTCGCTGATTGCTTTTTCAAGTAGCTCAGCAATGTCGTCATGAGGCTGAATGCTTGCGCAAATGGATTTTAAAAGAGCCGATTTGCACTCTTTAAGCCTTGTTTTGATATCGGGAATTATTTTTAGCGCCCTGTTGATTGCAAGGCAATCTTTTGGGGTGACGCTACCGTATGCCGCCCTTCCACTAAGCCTTTCAAGGTCTCCGACATTATCAAGCATTAGGGATATGTCGTTTCTTAGCGAAATATCCAAGAAAAATTCTTCTATGGCATCCTGTCTTTCGCTAATTTTATTTATATCCTGAAGCGGCTGTTCCAAAAAAGTTTTTAGCCGTCTTGAGCCCATTGCCGTTCTGCACCTGTCCAGCACATGCAAAAGCGAACCTTGGCGTTTCCCGTCCTTTGCCCTAGCCGTAATTTCAAGATTTTTTCTTGTGTTTGAGTCAAGAAGCATGAAAGAGCCGTCTTTTATGTAATTTAGCTTAAAAATCTGACCCACATGTCTTTTTTGCGTTTCTTTCAGATACGAAATCAAACCGCCCGCCGCTCCAATCGCAAGCTTTTTATCCTCGCATTCAAATTGGGCGAGAGTCGCTGTTTTAAACTGGGAACGCAGCGATGCGACAGCCGTATCATATCCATAGCACGAGGCCTGCGTTGGCCTTACTTCTTTTTCAGCTTCAAAAAATGGGATAGATTTAATGATTTTTAAGTCATCCGCCCTGCAAATCGTCTCTGACGGGTTTAAAGCGGATAGCAAACTGTCCAGTTTTTGCAAATAGTCTTCGCTTTGGTATTCAAAGCA